>NZ_VRUW01000018.1:0-66558 GCF_008039475.1 Methylobacterium sp. WL12
GCCCGAGCCCGTGTCCGCACCGGCCGAGGCCGGCGAGGCGCCGGTGAGTCTGTCGGACGGCGCGCTGCCCTCGCCGGCCTCCTGGCGGGCCGGCCGCCGTCCCGTCCCGGCCCTGCGCCAGGACCTCGAAGGCCTCGGCGAGACCCTGTTCGCCTTCATGCGCGACGAGAGTTCCGCGGTCCTCACCCACCTCAACGCCCTCAAGGACGCGCGCTCGCCGGCCGACGCGATCCGCCTGCAGGTCAACGAGATGCAGCGCGCGGCCGACGCCTCGCTCACCTGCTGGAGCGAGCTCGCCCGGCGCGCGACGCGGATGGTCGCGCAGCGCTGAGGGAGGCGCGGCGCGCCTATCCCCCCTCAGCGCTGTCGAATTCATACCTGTCCGCATGCCCGCTCTGGACGGATCGCGCGGAGCACGGCACGGTCCCCTCTCCCGGTCGGGAGAGGGGACCCGCGCTTGGTTCGGCATGCGCGGCGAACTGCGTGAACCCGGCAGCTCCCCAAAGAGCGGATGTGCGCGTAAGCGCTCCCGCCTCCCCGCGCCAATCCCCTGTCGCGGCGCGGCCACAGCCGCCGCCCGAACGAAGCGTAGCCGGAAACCTTCGGTTAACCATGTCGCTCCTATGCCGTATCGGAGGCTCGGGAGGCCGACCGATGCTGCGATCCGCGCGCCTGATCCGTTCCGCGATCCTCACGCTGGCCGTGGCCCTGAACCCGGCGCTCGCCGTGTCGCCGACGCATGCGCAGGACCGGGCGCCGCCGGCGGTCGCGATCGCGGCCGACCTCGCCGCCTCGCCTGCTGGCACCAAGCTCACCCTCACCCTGTCGAAGCCGGTCGACGCTCGCGCCTTCGTCATGGAGCGCCCGGACCGGGCGGTGATCGACCTCGCCGAGGTCAACTTCCAGCTCGCCCCCGAGACCGGCCGCCGCCGCGAGGGCCTGGTGCAGTCGTTCCGCTACGGCCTCTTCGCGCCGGGCCGCTCGCGCATCGTCGTCGACCTCGCCGGCCCCGCCACGGTCGGGCGGATCGAGACGACGACGCGTCCCCGCGACGGCGCCGTGGTCCTCACCGTCCCGTTCCAGCGCGCCGACCGCGACAGCTTCCGCAAGGCGGCGAGCGCCGGCGACCTCGCGCCCGCCTCCGGCAAGGCGGTGGCGCCGGTGGAGGCCGGAGACCGCCGCCCGCTGATCGTCGTCGACGCCGGCCACGGCGGCATCGATCCCGGCGCGATCGCGGTGGGCGGCGTGTTCGAGAAGGACATCGTCTTCGGCTTCGCCCAGGCGCTGGTCGCCCGCCTCGAGGCCGGCGGCCGCTACCGCGTGGCGATGACCCGCGACCGCGACGTCTACGTGCCGCTCTCCGAGCGCGTGCGCATCGCCCGCGACGCCAAGGCCGACCTGTTCGTCTCGATCCACGCGGATTCGATCTCGTCGGCGCCGCAGGTGCGCGGCGCGACGATCTACACCGGCTCCGAGAAGGCCACCGACAGCGAATCCGCCAAGCTCGCCGAGCGCGAGAACAAGGCCGACGCCGCCGCCGGCGCCGAATCCGGCGAGGGTCCGCCTGAGATCGCCGACATCCTGCAGGAACTGACGCTGCGCGAGACCCGCGGCTTCTCGTCCGGCTTCGCCAAGACCCTGATGGGCCAGCTCGGGCCGGTGATGGAGATGAGCACGAAGCCGCACCGCGAGGCCGGCTTCAAGGTGCTGCGCTCGCCCGACGTGCCGAGCGTGCTGGTCGAGCTCGGCTACCTGTCGAGCCAGCGCGACCTCGACCTGCTGCAATCGGCCGAGTGGCGCGCCTCCGTCACCGGCTCGATGGCCAAGGCGATCGACCAGTTCTTCGGCAACCGCGCCAGCCTGGTGCGGCCGGCCTCGCCGAACCGCCGCTCGGCGGCAATCGCCCCAGTTTCACCATAGATCCGGTGTCGATACGGGGCACTCGAGACCCCGTCGCGCCGTCCTCTCATCGGTCATCGTCGACGGGGACCTTCAAGGCTGCGGGCACGCCGGATCGGCCTGCGTCTTGCGGGCAGCCCCGACCCCCCTAGCCGGATGCGCTCGCGCGCACGGCCGACGAAACCGATCGACGGGAAACCGGATGCGCCTCATCCTTCGCTTCTTCGGCTTCCTGTTCAGCGCCTGCGCGGTCCTGTTCGTGCTCGCGGCCGCGGGCGGCGCGTTCTTCTACTGGAAGTACAGCCAGGATCTGCCGGACCACGCCGTGCTCGCCAACTACGAGCCGCCGGTGATGACCCGCGTCCACGCCGCCGACGGCTCGCTGCTGGCCGAGTACGCCAAGGAGCGCCGGCTCTACCTGCCGATCCAGGCGATGCCGAAGATCATCGTCGCCGCCTTCCTCTCGGCCGAGGACAAGAACTTCTACAAGCACGGCGGCATCGATCCCGAAGGGATCGTGCGCGCGGCGCTGACCAACGCCAAGAGCGGCAAGAAGCAGGGCGCCTCGACCATCACCCAGCAGGTGGCCAAGAACTTCCTTCTGTCGAACGAGCAGACCTTCGACCGCAAGATCAAGGAAGCGCTCATCGCGCTCCGCATCGAGGCGACCTACTCGAAGGACAAGATCCTCGAGCTCTACCTCAACGAGATCTTCCTCGGCACCATCGTGCCCGGACGCAACCTGCACGGCGTCGCCGCGGCGGCCCTGGACTATTTCGGCAAGTCGGTGCACGAGCTGACGATCAACGAGGCGGCCTACCTTGCCGCCCTGCCGAAGGGGCCGAACAACTACCACCCCTACCGCAAGACCCAGGCGGCGCTCGATCGCCGCAACGAGATCATCCGCCTGATGGCGGAGAACAACTACATCACCAAGGAGGAGGCCGACGCCGCCAAGAAGATGCCGCTCGGCGTCAACCCGCGCGTCGCCTTCCCGAACGCCGCCAACGCCAACTACTTCACCGAGGAGGTCCGCCGCGAGATCTCCGAGCGCTACGGCGAGAAGAAGCTCTACGAGGGCGGCCTCTCGGTGCGCACCACCCTCGACCCGAAGATGCAGGGCTGGGCGCGCAAGGCGCTGGTCGACGGCCTCGTGCGCTACGACCAGGCGCATGGCTGGCGCGGCCCCGTCACCAAGGTCGACCTGACCGGGCGCGACTGGGGCATGGCGGCCTCCGAAGTGAGCGCGCTCGGCGACGTCGCCCCGTGGCGGCTCGCCGTGGTGCTCGGGCAAGGCGCCGGCGGCCTGCAGGTCGGCCTCCAGCCCAAGCGCGAGGCCTCGGGCCAGGTCTCCAAGGACCGCGAGACCGGCACGATCCCCGCCGAGGGCATGCGCTGGGCCGGCCGGGCGAACCTCACCGCCGGCGACATGGTCTACGTCGAGGCGATGGACGGCGGCCGCGGCCAGTACCGGCTGCGCCAGAAGCCCGAGGTGTCCGGCGGCATCGTCGCGATGGACCCGAACACCGGCCGCGTGCACGCCATGGTCGGCGGCTTCTCCTACGACGAGTCCGAGTTCAACCGCGCGACGCAGGCGATGCGCCAGCCCGGCTCGTCGTTCAAGCCGATCGTCTACTCGGCGGCGCTCGACAACGGCTACACCCCGTCCTCGATCGTTCAGGACACCCCGATCACCATCGAGGCCGGCCCCGGCCAGGAGGCGTGGACGCCCTCGAACTACGACGGCAAGTCCGGCGGCCCGCACACCCTGCGCTACGGCATCGAGCACTCGAAGAACCTGATGACGGTCCGGCTCGCCAAGGACGTCGGCATGCCGCTGATCGCCGAGTACGCCCGCCGCTTCGGCGTCTACGACGACATGCTGCCGGTGCTGCCGATGTCGCTCGGCGCCGGCGAGACCACCGTGATGCGGATGGTCACCGCCTACTCGATGCTGGCCAACGGCGGCCGCCGCATCCGCCCGACGCTGATCGACCGGATCCAGGACCGGATCGGCGAGACGATCTACCGGCACGACGGCCGCAAGTGCGTCGGCTGCGACGCCGAGAAGTGGTCGGGCCAGGACGAGCCGAAGCTGGTGGACGATTCCGAGCAGGTGCTCGATCCGCTGACCGCCTACCAGATGGTCTCGATCATGGAGGGCGTGGTCCAGCGCGGCACCGCGACGATCCTGAAGCAGATCGGCAAGCCGCTCGCCGGCAAGACCGGCACCACCAACGACGCCAAGGACGCGTGGTTCGTCGGCTTCTCGCCGGACCTCGCGGTCGGCATCTACATCGGCTTCGACAAGCCGCGCTCGCTCGGCGACCGCGCCACCGGCGGCGGGCTCGCCGCGCCGATCGCTCTCGACTTCCTGAAGGTCGCCCTGAAGGACAAGCCCCCGACGCCGTTCCGGGTGCCGCCGGGGATCAAGCTGATCCGCGTGGCCTTGGGCTCCGGCATGCGCGCCGGCTCGGGCGAGGGCGCCGGCACGATCCTCGAGGCGTTCAAGCCCGGCACCGCGCCGCCCGATTCCTACGTCGCCCCGGCGGGCCAGGCCGCGGCCCCCGCCGCCGTCCCGGCGGACGCAGACCGCGCGGCGCAGGCCGGCGGGCTGTACTGAGCGGACGCCGCCAGGCTTTCTGCGGATCGCTGGTCGCCCCGCACGGCTCGCTCTCCCCGGGGGCAGGGCGATCACACGGCACCGCACCGTCATTCCGGGGCGCCGCAGGCGAGCCCGGAATCCAGAACCGCCGACGGTGCCAAGTCCGGTGCGACCTGCGGTTCTGGATCCCGGGCTCCGCTGCGCGGCCCCGGGATGACGCGGTGCTGCCGGCGGGTTTCTCCCAAGAACAGGTCGCCGTCTGCGATCACACCCTGCCCAGGGAAGAATGGTTGGGGCGAGGGGTGTTGCCCTCTCCGGTGAGTTCTCATCCCTCACCCTGTCCCTCTCCCGCACGGGAGAGGGAACCCGCGCCCGCTCCGAACGCCGTGAGGTCCGGCGATGCGGTCAGTCGGCCGCCTGGCGATCCGAGACAAAAAAAGCCGCCCTGCGGGGGCGGCTTTGGAGTCTCAGGGAGGCATCAAACAGAGCGGGACGGAGGTCTCACTCGACATCCAGACATCTGGACTACGGTGAGATTGGACAAAAGAGGTTAACGCGCCGTCAACGCGGGCGCGTTCCTCAAGTCGTCGCCGCGTTGGGCCTACCCGAGATCAGTATCGCCGCAGGTTCAGGCCGCAAGGCTGGTGAACAACCCGCGTCCGTCGGTGCCGCCGACGAGCCCTTCGACGAAGTTCTCCGGGTGCGGCATCATCCCGAGGACGTTGCCGCCCTCGGAGTAGATCCCCGCGATGGAATTGAGCGAGCCGTTGCGGTTGGCGGCCGTCGTCACCTGACCGTCGGCGTCGCAGTATCGGAACGCGACCCGGTCCTCGCCCTCGATCCGGGCGAGGGTGTCGGGGTCGGTGAAGTAGTTGCCCTCGCCATGCGCGACGCAGACGTCGATGACGTCGCCCTTGGCGTAGGCGCTGGCGAAGCGGGTGTCGGCGCGCTCGACGCGCAGGGTCTGCCGGTGGCAGATGAAGCGGCGATCGACGTTGCGCATCAGCACGCCCGGCAGCAGGCCGGATTCGCACAGGATCTGGAAGCCGTTGCAGATGCCGAGCACGAGCCCGCCGCGGGCGGCGTGGGCGCGGACCGCATCCATGGCGGCGGCGCGGCCGGCGATGGCGCCGCAGCGCAGGTAGTCGCCGTAGGAGAAGCCGCCGGGCAGGACCGCAAGGTCGGTGCCGGAGGGCAGCGCGGCGTCGGCGTGCCACATCGTCGTGACCTCCGCGCCGGCAAGCCGGAGCGCGCGGGCGACGTCGGCGTCGCGGTTCGAGCCTGGGAAGACGACGATCGCGGCGCGCATCACGCGATCTCGATCGCGTAGTTCTCGACCACGGTGTTGGCCAGGAGCTTCTCGCAGGCCGTATTGAGGGTGGCCTCGGCGCCGGCCAGGTCCGTGGCGGCGACCTCGATGTCGAACACCTTGCCCTGGCGGACGCCCTCGATCGACTCGATGCCGAAGGACTTCAGCGCGGCCTCGATGGCCTTGCCCTGCGGGTCCAGGACGCCGGTCTTCAGCGTGACGACGATGCGGGCTTTCATGATGGGCCACTCAGCAGGGTCTGGAACGGAAGGAGGCGGAGGCGGGCGTCGGGGCGGGGTCCGACACCTCGGGTGTCGTGGCCGCCCGTCACCGGCGGGCGGCCCGCGGTGCGGCGCGCAAGGGATCGATGCTCGTCGCGCGCTGCCAAAGCTGGAACATGATCCAGGCCGCGAGCACGCTGAACAGACCCATCAGCACGTGGCCGACGGTGTCGCCGAGTTCGAACAGGCCTGCGATGGCCCAGCCTGCGGCGATCGCCACCGCGAAGACTTCCGTTCCCACCAGCACCATCATGCTGAGGATCGTGATCAGGTTGCGGGCGTTCACGAGGACCCCTTCCGCCGGCGGCACGGATTCGCGTCCCGCTTACGACGGCGGCAGTACCCCGATTGTCGCATGCTGTGCAACCGGCAAGCGCCCCTCGCGGGTGGCCCCCGCCTCAGCGCGGGGCGCGCTTGGCCAGGATGCGCTGCAGGGTGCGGCGGTGCATGTTGAGCCGGCGCGCGGTCTCGCTGACGTTCCGTCCGCACAGCTCGTAGACCCGCTGGATGTGCTCCCAGCGCACGCGGTCGGCGGACATCGGGTTCTCGGGCGGGTCGGCCCGCTCGCCCGGCTGCGCCATCAACGTGCCGTGGATCTCGTCGGCGTCGGCGGGCTTGGCCAGGTAGTCGAAGGCCCCGAGCTTCACGGCGGTGACGGCGGTGGCGATGTTGCCGTAGCCGGTCAGGATGACGCCGCGGGCTTCCGGCCGGCGCTCCTTCAGGCGGGCGATCACGTCGAGGCCGTTGCCGTCGCCGAGCCGCATGTCGATCACCGCGAAGGCGGGCGCCCGCGCCTCGACCACGGACACGCCTTCGGCCACGCTCTCGGCGACCTGGACGTGGTAGCCGCGCGCTTCCATCGCACGGGCGAGCCGGGTCGAGAACGGCTTGTCGTCGTCGACGATCAGGAGGCTGCGGTCGGAGAATGCGGCCAGCGGGTCGGCGTCGCTGAGCGCCACGGCATCCGGGGCGCCCGACGAGCTCGATTGCGTCAGCATGAGAAGCTCCTCAAAGATTTCGCTGTATTCGTTGAGAGTTTATATAGGCGCGACATCGCCCGCGGGCAGGGGTGGGCGTGTGCCGAATTCGGGGGCATGACGCAGCGCCGCACCCCGCTCGAAGATGTGGCGCGCCCAGGAGATCCGGACCTGCGCCCCATGCGTGCCCGGCGCCGAGGCGTTGGACAGGGTGATCTGCGCGCCCGAGCGCTCGATCAGCGTCTTGGCGATGAACAGCCCGAGGCCGAGGCCGGCGCCGACCGTGCCGCCCTGCGCCTGCCCCGCCCCGCGGTCGGGGCTGCGGGTGGTCACGTAGGGCTCGCCCGCCCGCAGCAGCACCTCGGCGGAGAAGCCGGGGCCGTCGTCGCGGATCTCGAGCGTCACCCGGTCCAGCGTCCAGCGGCCCTCGATCACCACGCGGGCGTCGGCGAAATCGACCGCGTTGTCGAGGATGTTGCCGAGCCCGAACATCACGCCGGCGTTGCGGCGGCAATCCGGTTCCGGGGCGTCGCCCTGGCTCGAGATGTCGAGGGCGATGCCCATCGCCCGGTGCGGCGCCACCAGTTCCTCGATCAAATGGCTGAAGCTCAAGGTCTCGAGGAAGCCGGCGCCGTCGCCGTCGAGCGACGTCAGCTTCGAGAGGATGCCGCGGCAGCGGTCGACCTGCTCGCGCAGGAGCTGCAGATCCTCGGCAACCGCCGGCGGCGCGTCGGGCCCGAGTTGGCGCACCAGCTCCTTGGTCACCACCATGATCGTGCCGAGCGGCGTGCCGAGCTCATGCGCCGCCGCCGCGGCAAGGCCGTCGAGCTGCGACAGGTGCTGCTCGCGGGCCAGCACCAGCTCCGTCGCGGCCAGCGCCTGCGCGAGCTGGCGCGTCTCCTCCGCGACTCGCCAGGCGTAGACGCCGGTGAAGGCCGTGCCGAGCAGGATCGCCGTCCACACGCCGGAGACGTAGAGGAACGGCAACTCGATCCGCCCGTCGGCGAACCACGGCAGCGGGCGGTGGACCAAGGCCAGCAGCGTCGCGAGCCCGATCGCCAGCAGGCCGAGCGCCAAGGTCCGTTCCGGCGGCAGTGCGGTCGCCGAGATGAGGACGGGGGCGAGGAACAGCAGCGAGAACGGGTTCTGCAGGCCGCCGGTGAGGAACAGCAGCACGGCGAGCTGCACGATGTCGAAGGCCAGCAGCAGGGCGGCGGAATCCGCGCTCAGCCGGTAGCTCGCCGGGAAGCGGATGCGCAGGCCGAGGTTCAGCCAGGACGAGGCGGCGATCGCCAGGAAGCACCAGCCGAACGGCAGCCCGAGCCCGAGGCCGAACTGCGCTCCGACCACGGCCGCGCTCTGCCCGGTGATCGCAAGCCAGCGCAGGCGCACGAACGTGTCGAGGCGCAGGTGGCGCGCGTCGCGGACGAAGCCGCTCGGATCGGTGTCGAGCATGATGGCCTAACGATAGAGCCGGGGGCGGGCCGATCCAGAGCCCGCGACGATCCTCCCGCCTTGCGCCTCAGCCCGCCTCGTCGAGTTCGGGGCCACGGGTGGCGTCGAGGCCGGCACCGGGGACGGGCGGGATCGACACCGGCGCGCCGGTGCGGGCCGCCTCGTAGATCGCCTCCATCAGCACGTGGTCCTGAAGACCCTCCTCGCCCGGCGTCCGCGGCCGGCGGTTCTCCTGGATGCAGCGCGAGAAGTGGTCCATCTCCAGGGCGAACTGGTTCTTGGCGCCGATCACCTTGGTGTCCTGCGACACCACCTTGCCGTCGCGGTGGGTGACCACGAGGCGCTGGCCGACATAGGCGAAGGCGTTCTGCAGATCGATGTCGGCGCCCCCCGTATGCACGGTCAGGCGGCGCGATTCGTGGACGCCGTAGCTGGTCATGCATTGCGCCAGCACGCCCGACGGGAAGCGCAGGGTGAAGCTCACGCCCTCCTCGACCTCGCGGAACTTCGGGTCGTCTGCCGGCGAATGCGTCTGCGCCTGGATCAGGTCCGGCTCCTCGCCGAGCAGCGCCCGAACGCCGTTGAGGCAGTAGAGCCCGATGTCGGGCAGGGCGCCGCCGCCCGAGAGCGCCTTCTTCAGGCGCCATTGCTCCGGCAGCCCCGAGGTTTGGCCGTTGAAGGCCTGGATCATCCGCGGCTTGCCGAATTCGCCCGATCGGACGAGGCGCACCACCTCGCGGTTGTACGGCTCGTACTGGCAGCGATAGGCGATCATCAGCTTGACCTTGGCGCGCTCGCACGCCGCGATCATCGCCCGCGCCTCCGCGGAGGAGGCCGCCATCGGCTTCTCGCACAGCACGTGCTTGCCGGCCGCCGCCGCGGCCGCGACGTTGTCGTGGTGCACCGCGTTCGGGGTGACGACGTAGACCGCCTGGATCTCCGGGTTGGCCTTCAGCTTGTCCCAGTCGCCGTAGCCGTAGACCGCGCTCTCGGGCACGCCGTATTGCTGCGCGACGAGCTTCGCCTTGTCCGGCGTGCCCGACATCAGCGCCACGAGCCGCGAGCGCTTGGTCTGGGACAGGGCCGGGAGGATCTCGTCGAGGCTGAGGCGGCCGAGGCCGACGACGCAGTAGCCGACGCGCTGCCCCGGCGGCTGCGGCGCGGGTGTCGGCGCCGGCGGCCGGTCGCCCTGGCCGCGCCAGTTCGGAAACTGCACCCGGCCGCCCTGCACGGCGCCGGTGTCGGCGGGCACGGTCGGCCCGGGCGTCGTGCCTGCGCGGGCCGCGTCCGCCGCCCCGAGGGCGGCGCCGGTGAGGGTGACGCCGCCGGCCCGCAGCAGGGTCCGTCGCGAGAGCCCGAAATCGTCCGCCATGCCACCCCGTCTCGGTCGGTTGAGAGGCGGGGAAACCCGGCGCCGGTTGGCAGAGTTCCGCGCTTCGGCTCAGTGCAGCCGGTCGGGCGGGGCGGCCGCGTTCCAGGCGGCGCGCGCGTCGACCTCCGTCGCGACCTCGCGCGGCGGTCCTTCGAGGAAGGCGAGGCCGGCCTGGGTGCCGCTGCGCCAGACGATCTCGGCGCGGCGGGTCTGATCGCGGCAGGCCACCGTGAGGTCGATGACGCGCGGCAGAACCACGTCCTCCGCGATCACGATGCGGACGCCGGTGAGCGAATGATCCCGCAGGCGGCATTCGACTTCGGGGAGGAAGGCCGCGATGCGCAGGGTGCCGCCGTAGCAGGCGCGACGGCGATCACTTTGGCGGCGCTCGATCGGGGGCGTCGTCAAGGTCACAGGCGTGTTTCCCATCTCAGGTTGCTACTTTGATAATGCAGCCAAGCATGAAAGGCTTCCTAGAGTCAGGCGTAACCATTCGTTAAGCTTAACGCCTGGCCGCAGCCGGCGCGTCACTCGGGCGGGGGCGGGTCGGGGGCCTCGACGCCGCCGCTGCGCTGAAGCTGGAGCGCCACGAACCAGCAGAGAGCCGCCCAGGCGGCGCCGATGCACCAGCCGGCCAGCACGTCGCTCGGCCAGTGGACGCCGAGATAGATCCGGCTGATCCCGACCAGCAGGGTCATGGCGACGCCCAGCGCCAGCACCAGCGCCTTGACCCGGCGGTGGCGGTCGATCCGCGCGATCAGCGTCGCCAGGGTCAGGTAGGCGATCGCCGACATCATGGCGTGCCCGCTTGGGAAACTCGCGGTGAACACGTCCATGCCGTGCGGCACCAGGTCCGGCCGCGGGCGGTGATAGAACAGCTTCAGCACCGTCGAGACCAATTCGCCGCCGCCGACCGCGCCGACCACGAACAGGCCGACCCGGCGCTTGCCCGACAGGGCGAGGTAGGCCGCCACCGCCACGGTGAGGAGGACGATGGTGAAGACGCTGCCGAGCCCGGTGATGTCGCGCATCGTCTCTTCGAGCCAGGGCGGCCCGATCGGATCGGAGAGGTCGGCGGGGTTGCGCAGGGCCAGCAGGATCCGGCGGTCGAGCGCCTCGGTGGAGCCCTCGCCGACCTCGTGGGCGAGCGCGAAGAACGCGTAGCCGAGCCCGCTGACGCAGATCAGCGCCAGCAGCGGCCCGACCTCGTTGAGGCGCAGCCGGAGCCAGACGGAGGTGGCGTGGGAGAGGAAGGGGATGCGGCGGACGAAGGTGGGCGCACGCATCGGCGACATCCCGCTCACGCGTTCTCACCGAACGCGAACTGCGCCCGCTCGGCCCACGGGCCGCCGAGATAGCGCCAGAGCCGCGTCGCCGGCGCGGTGAAGTGGAACGGCGCGAAGTCGTCGGCGAGGGCGGCGTGGAGCGCGCGGGCGGTCTCGGGATCGACCTTGTTCTGCACGGTGACGTGCGGGCGCCAGCCCTGCTTGTCCTGCGCCGTGAGGTGCGCCTCGAAGGTCTTGGCCAGGCGTGCGCGAAACGCCGACAGCGCCTCGGATTCGAGCACGTAGGCGACCCCGCGGCCTGTGAAGCGCAGGCCCGTCACCGCGACCACCGGCGGCGGCACGGTGCGGGCGAGCATCGCGATCGTCTCGCGCACCCCGGGCTCGGCCGCGCCCGGCAGGTTGTGGAACAGCGTGGCATGGGCCGGAATGTGGTTCAGCGCCTTCGGGAAGTGGCGCCGGCGCAGGCCGTCGAACCGCGCGAACGTCCCCGCATCGAAGGCGAGCGTCAGGATCAGCGGCGCCGCGTCGGCGCCCGGCTCCCCGGTGTTTCGTGTCGGCGTATCGGGCATGCGGGCTCTCGGTCGCGGCCGAACGAAGATGGCGCGGGGCGCGGTCAGGTCCAGTAGAGGATTCGCGCGGCGGGCAGGTCGCGGGCGAGCGCAGCGAACAGGGTGGCGCGCATCGCGCCCATCACGTCTTTGGGGAAGACGTACTTCACAGAGCCGAACTTGGTGAGCTTCTTCGTGCGCCCGGCCTCGTCGAGCGGCAGGTCGGAGCCCGGATACCAGCCCTGCAGCACCTGCTTCGAGCCCGGCGTGAAGCGGTGGGTGATCAGCTCGGCGGTCAGGTCGAGGTCGGGCACGTCCGCCAAAGCCTCGGCCGCCTCGCGGATCAGCGCGGCGTAGCCCGCCTCCCAGTCCGGCACCGGCAGGATCGGCGCGATGGTGAGGCCGACGGGATAGCCCGCCAGCGCCACCGCCCGCATCGCCCCGAGCCGGGCGTCGAGGCTCGCGGTGCCGCCCTCGTAGCGCGTGGCGGCGCGGGCGTTGACCGAGAACCGGATGCGGGTGCGGCGGCGGTGCGGAAGGTCGAGCAGCGGCTCGACGGCGGCGAACTTGGTGGTGAAGCGCAATTGCACCGGCGCCTCCCAGGCGCCGAAATGCCGGATCGCCGCCGAGAGCGACCCGGTGAGGTGCTCAATGCCCAGCGGATCGGTGTAGCACGAGGCCTCGAAGGTGGTGCCCTCCTGCGCCCGCTCGGCCTGGGCGGAGGTGACCGCGCCCTGGCCGAGGTAAGCTTCGAGATTCCCGAGGATCGCGTCGAGGTTGGCGTAGGCGCGCGTCACCGGCGGCCCGGAGAGCGAGCCGGCGAGGTAGCAGTACTGGCAATGGGCCGGGCAGCCCTCGGCCAGGTCGAAGCGCCAGTCGGCCGAGGGCGGGATCGGCTGCAGCCGGAGCTTGGTCGGCGGCGCCACGACGAGGGCGAGCGTCGCCTTCGCCTCGACGTAGGCCCGGCGCGGGTCGGCGTGGCGCAGGCCGGTGAGGCGGTTGGCGGCCAGGCGTTCGACTGGGATGCCCTGCGCCTCCGCGCGGGCGAGCATCGCCCGTCCGTGCGTGTGCTCCAGGGCAGCCGGCGTCACCAGCACGCGCCGCGGTCGCCACAGGCGCGCCGGCCGGGCGGGCGAGGGAGCCGACGACGGCGGCGCGAGGGCCGGTGGCGGCGCGAGGGTCTGGGCGGTCTCCATGGTTTGCGAACGCCGCGGCCCCTGCGCCGGCTCCTGACTTCCGCCGGGCGCGGCCTGCGGCTAAAGCACCGCCATGGCCTCGCAGCGTTCTCCCGTCCCCCCCGTCCGGGAAACCGTCCACGAGGGGCGCGACGGCTGGCTGTTCCTGATCGGCGGCAGCAACGACGTCATGGAGCGCTACCGCGGCACCTTGCGCCAATGGTGGACCCTGCGCGGCTGGACCCGGCTGATGACAGCGCGCGCCGCCCGCGCCGCCCGCCTCGGCATCCGCTGCGTCCAGTTCATCGTGCCCGAGAAGCTCTCGGTCTACGACCACATGACGATCGACCTGCCCT
This sequence comes from Methylobacterium sp. WL12, assembly GCF_008039475.1. Taxonomy (NCBI): domain Bacteria; kingdom Pseudomonadati; phylum Pseudomonadota; class Alphaproteobacteria; order Hyphomicrobiales; family Methylobacteriaceae; genus Methylobacterium; species Methylobacterium sp. WL12. The sequence goes on from NZ_VRUW01000018.1 coordinate 13,264, forward strand.
ACGACCCGTCGCGCGCCTCGACCCGGCGGCTCGCCCGCAAGCTCGCGGGACAGGCCGCCTACCTCGACCTGCTCGGCCCCTTCCGCGCCGCCCGCGACGGGCCGGCGCCCCTCTACCTGAAGACCGACACGCATTGGTCGGCGGACGGGTGCCTGCTCGCCTACCGCGAGCTGATGCGTGCCCTCGCCGCGATCCCGCCGGCCGACATCGGTGCGCGTCCCGCCCTCGTCATGGATCGGGTGATGGACCTCGGCGCCAAGCTGCCGGGCCGGCCGGTCGAGCGGCTGGTGCGCCCGCAGATCCAGCGGGACGCGGTGCGCGTCGAGGCCGGCGCGCTGCTCGCGGCCTACGAGGCGGAGGGCCGCGAGCGCGACCTGCACACGGGGGCGCACGTGGTCTACCGCAACGACAACCCGGCCGCGGACCCGCGGCGCGTGGTGCTGTTCGGCGATTCCTACGCGCATTTCGCGCCCATGCTGCTCACGGGGCTGCTCGCCGAGAGCTTCGCCGAGGTGCACTTCGTGTGGTCGGCGAACCTCGATTGGGCCTACGTCGAGCGGGTGCGCCCCGACATCCTGCTGTTCGAGCTGGCCGAGCGCTTCCTCGCCCGCCTGCCGAGCGACGACTTCGACGTGGCCGCCGGGCGCAGGGTCGCGACGGTCTAAGCGAGTTTTGCAAAAGTGGCCGCCGGTTTTGCGTCAAAAACTTGCGACGGACCAAGGACCTGAGCAGGGTCGCGTTGCCGATGCGGCTCGGCTCAGGGCGTCGGCTGGACCAGGCTGGTCTCCGTCAGGGCGTCGTCGATTTGGAAGGCGCGGTACCCGTCCGGCGTCGCGGCGATGCCGAACAGCAGGACGAGGATCGCGAGGATTCCAGCCAGGCCCAGCGTCACCCCGTCGGCCTGCCGCCGCAACCCGTGGATCGCGGCGCATCCGGCGGTGAACACGGCCGCCTCGGCGGCGGGAATCGCGAGGGCGAGCGACATCGATCCTCCATTCAGGCCATCTCGGCGCGGTCGCGCCGGGCGTCCCACGGCCCGGCCGCAACCGCCGAGCAAGATAGCCAAGCCAGACAACCAAGCAGGAAACGGGCTAGGTTTTGCACCGACCCTTCTTCCCTTCCGCGCAAGGCCGGCCCGAGGGGCGGGCGGACGCGCGCAGCACCGGAAACGCATCGCATGGGATTGCTCGTCGACGGCGCCTGGCAGGACCAATGGTACGACACCAAGTCGACGGGCGGCCGCTTCGAGCGCAAGGCCTCGGCGTTCCGCAACTGGGTCACGACCGACGGCGCGCCGGGCCCCTCGGGGGAGGGCGGATTCGCGGCCGAGCCGGGTCGCTACCACCTCTACGTCTCGCTCGCCTGCCCGTGGGCGCACCGCGCCCTCATCGTGCGAGCGCTGAAAGGCCTGGAGGACGCGATCTCCGTCTCCGTCGTCGATCCGCACATGGGCTCGGAGGGTTGGGTGTTCGGCGACAGCCCGGGCGCCACCCCCGATCCGATCCACCACGCGACGCGGCTCTACGAGGTCTACCGCGCCGCCGACCCGCACTATACCGGCCGCGTCACCGTGCCGGTGCTGTGGGACCGCAAGAAGCGGACGATCGTCTCGAACGAGTCGGCCGAGATCATCCGCATGTTCGATTCGGCCTTCGGCGGCACCGGGCCGGACCTCTGCCCGGACGACCTCCGCGCGGCGATCGATGCCGTGAACGCCCGGGTCTACGACCGGGTCAACAACGGCGTCTACAAGGCGGGCTTCGCCACCGAACAATCCGTCTACGAGGAGGCCTTCGCCGCGCTGTTCTCCGAGCTCGACGCCCTCGAAGCGCGCCTCGACGGCCAGCGCTATCTCTGCGGCGCGCGGCTGACCGAGGCCGACATCCGGCTGTTCACGACGCTGGTGCGGTTCGATGCGGTCTATGTCGGGCACTTCAAGTGCAACCGGCGGCGCATCGCCGACTACCCGAACCTGTCGAACTACCTGCGCGACCTCTACGCCCTGCCGGGCGTCGCCGGGACGGTGAACCTCGTCCACATCAAGCGGCACTATTACGAGAGCCACCCGACCATCAACCCGACGGGCATCGTGCCGGCGGGGCCGGACCTGGACTTCGCCGCGCCCAACGACAGGGCCCTGCGCTTCGGCGCGTGAAGCGCGAACTTGTGGCGCGAACTTGCAAACCGGACTCGACGGATGCGCGCGGCGCGTTAGATCGCCGCCATGACGATCGCACAGACGCTCCGCCGCCTCGCCCTCCTCGCCGCGCCCCTGGCGCTCGCCGGCCCCGCCTGGTCGCAGGCGGCGGTGCAGCTCGAGGGCACCTGCGAGAAGCTGGTGATCGAGGGCAAGGACGCCACCGCCGCCTGCAAGCCGACGCTCGGGAACGCCGCCGAGCGCCGCCGCACGACCTTCGACTTCACCACCACCGACGGTCGCACCCTGAGCTTCAGCGGCACCGGCGCGCAGCAGGAGCGCACGGAGGAGACCGATCCGCTCCAGCCGATCAACCTCGTCACCGCCGGCACGTCGAGCGACAAGGGAATCGTGCGCAATCCGACGCCGGCGGTCGGCGCCTGCACCTTCTCGACCCCGGCCCCGGGCAAGACCACCATCGCCTGCGAGGCTTCGGCGCCGGACGGGCGCACCTTCGCCGGCACCTTCGTGACGCAGGCGAAGGCCGCCTCGGGCGCCCCCGCGCAATAAGCCGCGCTTTTTCGAAGACGTCGGCCACTCCGCCTCCGGGAGATCGCTCCCGGGGGGGCATGTCTCGCGTCGCGACGCCGGCCAGACGAGGATGGCGGCAAGATCGCACCGGCGGCGACCTGGCGCACGGATTCCCTTGCGGACAGAGCGCGTTCCGCACTGGTCAGCCGGGCGCCTGAGTCCCATGTACCGCGTCAGGCGACACTTGGTTCCAAGGCCCGATACCGCATGCTGAACGACACGCTCGCGACGGACGCGCATCCCGGTGCGTCCGACCTAATCCGAGAGACCACCACGACCGGATTCCGGCAGGACGTGATCGCCGAGTCGGCGAACCGTCCCGTGCTGGTCCTGTTCTGGTCGCCCCGCGCCCCGTCGAGCAAGACGCTGCTGGCGGTGCTCGAAAAGTTCGTCCGCGTGGCCGCCGGCAAGGTCGTCCTCGTCAAGATGAACGTCGACGAGCATCCGGCGGTCTGGGGCCAGATCGGCCAGCAGCTCGGCCTGCAGGGCGTGCCCGCCGTGGTCGCCATCGACCAGGGCCGCCCGGTCGACATGTTCGAGGGCGCCCTGCCCGAGGCCCAGATCAAGACGTTCTTCGATCGTCTCGCCGGGCCGAGCGAGATCGACCAAGTGATGGCGGAAGCCGCGCAGGCGCTGGAGGAGGGCGACCTCGCCGGCGCCTCCGAGCTCTATGCCGCCGTGCTCGGGCAGCAGCCCGACAACGTCGCGGCACTCGCCGGCCTCGCCAAGATCCAGCTCGACGCGGGCGAGTTGGAGAACGCCAAGCAGGTGCTCGCGATGGTGCCGGAGGCCAAGGCCGCCGACCCGGGGCTCGCCGGCATCCGCGCCGCGATCGAGCTGGCCGAGCAGGCCGCCGCGCTCGGCGACCTCGCCGGCCTCGAGGCCGAGGTCGCTGCCAACGCCGACGCGCATCAGGCCCGGTTCGACCTGGCGCTCGGGCTCAACGCCGGGAACGAGCGCGAGAAGGCGGTCGATCACCTGATCGAGATCATCCGCCGGGACCGCACCTGGAACGAGGACGGCGCGCGCAAGCAGCTGCTCCAGTTCTTCGAGGCCTGGGGTCCGATGGACCCGGCCGCGATCCGCGGGCGGCGCAAGCTCTCGACGCTGCTGTTCGCGTGAGGTCGGACTCCGAAGGTTTCGTATCGCTGGAGGCGTCATGAGCACGCATGCGGGCTACAAGGGTCCGGGCGATTGCCCCCCCGTCATCCCGGTCTTCCCCCTGCCCGGCGCCCTGCTGCTGCCGCGCGGGCAGATGCCGCTCAACATCTTCGAGCCGCGCTACCTCGCCATGGTGGACGACGCGCTGCGGACCGACCGGGTCATCGGCATGATCCAGCCGGACGCCGAGGGCGGCGCCTCGCCGATGAGCCCGAAGCTGTACCGGGTCGGCTGCGCCGGCCGCATCACCCAGTTCGCCGAGACCGGCGACGGCCGCTACCTGCTGTCGCTGACCGGCATCGGCCGCTTCCGGGTGATGAGCGAGCTCGCCACCACCGGCGCCTACCGCCGTTGCCAGGTCAGCTACGACGACTTCGCCATCGACTTCACCGCGCGCGCCGGGGAAGACGCCGTGGACCGCGACGGCGTCCTGCGGGCCCTGCGCGACTTCGTCGATTCCAACGACCTCAAGGTCGACTGGGCGGGCATCGAGGAGGCCCCGAACGAGGCGCTGGTCAACGCGCTCTGCATGATGAGCCCGTTCGGCGTCCGCGAGAAGCAGGCGATGCTCGAGGCGCCCGACCTGAAGACCCGCGCCGAGATCCTGGTCGCGGTCACCGAGATGGAGATGGTGCGCAGCACCGGGCCCGAGCCGACGATGCAGTAGCGGGCGTTCCCACGGCGGGTTCGGCGATGACGAACGCCTGCGCCTCCGCTACCAACCGGCACGGCTTCGAACGGAGATCGAGAGCATGACGCAGGACATGACCACCCCGGGCACCGCCGTCGAGGCGACCCGCGTCGACCCGAAGCTGCTCGAGCTGCTGGTCTGCCCGCTGACCAAGGGCACCCTCGACTACGACGCCGGCCGCCAGGAACTGATCAGCCGCTCGGCCAAGCTCGCCTATCCGATTCGCGACGGCATCCCGATCATGCTGCCGGAAGAGGCGCGCCAGCTCACGGACTGATCCGGCACGAGGAGCCAGGCATGGCCTTCAAGGCGAAATCGGCCTCCGAGACCAAGGCCGCCGACCTCGCGTCGGCCCTCGTGCGCATCGCCGACCGGGACGGCGCGCCGCTTCAGGTCGGCGTCGACCGGCTGCGTCAGGGCAACCCGCGCCTGACGCCGCTGGCGATCGGGCAGCTCTATCGCAAGCACCGCGACCACCTAGACACCGCGCTCGCCGAGCGCGGCTACGTCCTCGTCGGCTATGCCGACCAGGGTCCGGGCCGCGGCATGGAATTCGCGATCGACCCGGCCTGACGCCGCACTCTCGGCCGACGCAAGCCGCGCCGACGCGAGGCACGCCGACGAACGTGCCGCGGTGCCCGTCCGCCCGCCCCCGTGCTAGGGGACGGCATGCCCCGCTGGCTTTTCCTCACCTTCGCCGCCGCCATCGTGCTGGCCGTGTTCGGCAGCGCCTTCATCGCCCTGAGGGGCGCGCCGGCCAAGCCGTCGATCTCCGAGCCGGCCGCCGCCCCGCGCTGAATCGCGTTTCGCGCGATCGATCGCGCGAGAGCATGTTCCGTGATCTCTGGATCACGGAACATGCTCTAATACCAAGTCTCATGGGTAGGAACCCATGAGGTCCGGCGGATTGCCGCCGCCCCGCAGTTGCGGGGGCCAGACTTCAATGAGTCGGGCTCATCGAGGTCTGGTATAACTTGCTATGTGGTCGCACTTTCCTCATGCGAGCCGGCATCCACCTCGCATGAAAATGCGCTAGGGCGCCGCGTCCTGGCGTGCCGACGCGATCAGGCGGTCGCCGTCCTCGCGCAGCAGCAGGCGGTCCACGACGAGGGCGTCGACGGATTTCGTGACCGCCGCAACGTAGGCGTCCGCGCTTGCGTAGCGCTCCTCCAGGGACGGGCGCGGGTCGCCGGCCGCCTCGCGTTCGGCCCGCGTGCGCGCGAAGCCGATCTGGCTTCCCTCGCGATCGCACAGGGCGCCGGCCGGGAACGGGTCGGCGTAGAGGTTCCAGCCGGTGAAGGTCGCGCGCGGGGCCGCGACCGCGGGCAGGCGGATGCCCGCCGCCTCGTTGCCGTCCGCGTCGACACGCGGCACCAGCGGCCGGTACTGCGGCCCGGTCTCGGGGCGCGGGTCGACATAGGTGGAAAACCGCGCGATCGCGTTGGGCGTCGTCGGCACGGGAATGCCCACCAGGAACGGGAAGCCGGCGTCGGCGGCCTCCACCAGCGTGCCGTCCGACAGGCGGGGGACGCGGCTCTCCGGCGGAGCCTTGCCCGCGGTCACCCATTCCTCGAGCGCGACGAGGAGCGCCCGCAGGGCCGGCGCCGGGTTCAGGGTGCTGCGCGGGTTCGCGCACGCCCCCTTGGTCGAGGTCAAGCCGGCGCGCCCGTAATGAAAGCCGCTGGAGACCAGGAAGGCGCGCGACGTCTCGGGCAGCGGCATGTCGGACCGGCCGAGCGGGTCCGTGGTGAGCATCGAGGCGCCCTTCTGCCAATACTCGGTGCCGGTGTTCACCTCGATCAGGAGCGGGTCGAAGCCGTCGTCGCGCAGGAGCGCGCCGGTCCGGCCGGTGATCGGATCGTGCTGCCGCGCGGTGGAGAACGGAAAGGCGTTCTCGGGATAGAGGTGGTCCTCGTGCTGCGTGTTGGTGCGGGAGGGCTGCCCGAACCGGGCGTTGAGGAAGATCCCGCCGACGCCCGCGATGTGCGAGAGCATGCCGTCGAAGACCCGGCGGCCGGCCTCGTCGCGGTTGAAGCCCTGGAAGACGAAGTCGCGCAGGTAGCGCCCGCTCTGCGAGATGCCGAGGGCGACGGCGTGGCGGATGGAGCCGCCGGCCGGGTTCGCCCCGTCGGCCGCGGCGCCGCGCAGATAGGCCACCACGTCCCGCGTCGCGGCGAAGCCGACGCCGAGCACCTTCGGCTCGGTGGCCTGGTAGGTGAGCTCGTAGAGCGACCCCGGCAGCGGCTTGGTGCCCTTGGGCAGCAACTCGAGTTGCCGCGGCGTCGCGTAGTGCCAGGCGTCGGCCGGGACCGGCCGCGGCGGGTCGCCCTCGCGGCGGCGGACGGTGAGCTGCGCGCCGGCCTTGTCGGGGCTCGCGGCCTTGTCCTGGCTCGCGGCCTTGAAGGTGAGGTAGAACGGCGCCTCGGGCGGCCCGCGCGTGGCGCTGACGAGCTCGTCGCGCACCGTCTCGACGATCGGCTTGCCGTCGCGCGTCGCCACAGGAACGTCGATCGCCATGCCGCCCTGTTGGCGCAGGGCGTCCGCCTCCCAGCCCGACCAGACCACCGTGTCGCCGCGGCGCAGGACGAGGCCGGTTCCGGCATCCGCGGCGGAGCGCGGATCGTTGACGGCTTGGGCCGCCTGCGCCGGCGCGTCGAGCACCCAGTTGAACAGGAACTTGCGGCCGCGGTTCAGCACCTCGAACAGCAGCGTGCCGCTCCCGCGGGCGGGGTCCTTCGGGCGCAGCATGAAGAGGTCGGTCCTGTATTCGACCAGGCCGCGGGCGTTTCGCGGCGCCAGCGCGATGTCGACGATGCCGGCGTTGGCTGGGTCCGCCGGGTCGAGCTCGCCGCGGGCCGTGCCGACGACGCGCTCGTAGGCGCCGGCCGCACCGAACATGGCTCCGTCGGCGAAGGGCTCGACCGCCGTGACGTCGATCCCGACGATGCGGGCCTCCGCGGGCGCGGCGCACAGCGCGCAACCGAGCGCGGCGAGGATGGCGCCGTTGGTTCGCATGGTCACTCCCTGGTCCGGCTCGAAGAAGGCCGGTGCGGTCAGCAACCACACGTTGGGGCAAGCGTCGAGGGGGTGCGTCGTCCGAGAGGTGCCGACCTCGCCGACCTGTCAGCCGAGAGAGCCGGTCGCCGGTCCGGCGGCAATCGACGGCACGGGCGGTCGGACATCGATGTTGCCGACGCAAAAAAGGCGCCCGTATCGGGCGCCTGCGGAGAGGTCGAGCGTTGATCTTGCGAGGTGTGATGGATGGTGCTGCGAGGGGGGATCGAACCCACGACCTCCTCATTACCAATGAGGTGCTCTACCACTGAGCTACCGCAGCGACGGCTTTTCGGGGCCCGCGAGGGGGCGTCTCCGTCCAACCGAGAGGGGCTTTAAGGGATCGGCGGCGGCTTGGCAATCGCGTCTGGCGGTCCTGGCGGCGCAATCGACCGGACGGCTCACGATTTGGCGCGGCCGTCCTTCTTCAGCGCCGCGCGGATGATCGCCGCGAGGCCGGGTTCGGTGACGGCCTCGGCGGCTTCGGCCGGCGTGAACCAGCGCTGCTCGCGCTCGTGCTGCTCCGGCCAGCTCTTGCGGTGCTTGCGTACCTCGAGGGGGAACACCTTCACCTGGCACAGCACCGCATCGCGGTTCTTCAGGCGCTTCTGGTAGAGGTAGAAGCCGAGCGGCCGCTTGCCGATCTGCCCGAGCACGCCGGCCTCCTCGTAGGCCTCGCGTGCCGCCGCCTCGAACGGCTTGCGCCCCTTCATCGGCCACCCCTTCGGGATCACCCAGCGCCGGCTCTCGCGGGAGGTGACGAGGAGGACGCTGTAGCTCCCGTCGGGCTCGCGCCGGAACGGCAGCGCCCCGACCTGCGGGCGCGCCTCGCGCTCGTCGTCAAGCGGCATCGTCGTCATGCCCGCCGCCCCCGGGCGGACGCGCCGAAGCGTGCATGGCGCGCAATCACGTGCGGCCCGGTCGCGGCCAGGACGATGCGGTTTCCAGGACCGGAACGGGGATGGAACAGCGGCGAAGCCTCTCGGATCGAATAGTTACCCGGCAAATAATCGATCCGGGTCGTCCAGGGAAGCGAATGCCCTGCGACATCCAGGCCATTTCCCCGCCCATGACACGGACCTGACCCGGGTCAAACGCGCCAAGTCACGGCTCGGTCCCGTCCTGTCGGACAATCTGGTGCTGCAGGACGCTTGATCGAGATAGCTGTCCGATGAAAGCCCGATGCGGGGCAGGGTTCGGACCTGCGCCCAGTCCGGTCAGCCGAACCGGCGGGCCTTGGCTTCTGCATCCTCGTTCGGGCTGCCCGGAGGAAGGGGCTGCGGCAGGACGACGGGGCTTGCGGTGCCCGCCGGCATCGGTCCGGGCTCGGCGAGGTTCGCGGAAGAGCCGGTCGCAGGTCCGGTCCGTGCCGAGGGGGCGCCGGCCGGCAGGGTGGTGGCCGACGTCGCGCCGTTCGGCGGTATCGCGGTCGCCGGCTTCGGCTCGGTCGTCGAGACGCTCGCGGGGAAGGCGGGCGCCGGGTTCGCGGTGGGCGGCGCGGCCGGGCGAGGTGCCGCGAGGGCGGCGGACTCGGCCTCGGGTGCGGCGCTCTCGAACGGCTCCTGGCCTGTGAGCAGGTTCGGCGGCGCCTGCCAGACGAAGGCGTCGATGCGGCCGGAGACCGGGGAGATCGGCTCCCAGGTCGGCGAGGCGACGCCGTCGGCGATCCAGACGGGGTCGCGCGGGGCATGCGCGGCACGCGCCAACCACTCGCGGGCGCGGCCCGAGCCGGCGCCGTGCTCGGCTTCCTCGATCCGCGCCATCATCAGGCAGGTCCGCACGGTCGGGCCGTCGTCGAGGAGCGGCTGGATCGCCTCGCGCGCCTTGGCGAAGTCGCGGGCGTCGAAGGCGGCCTGGGCGAGGGCGAGGCGCGCCTCGGGGGTCCAGGACGAGAGCTTGGCCAGGGTCTCGGCCCGCGTTAGGCGGTCCCGCACGGAATCGCCCGTGCGCAGGTTGAGGTAGACCTTGGCGAGGTCCGGGTGCGGGTTGGCCTTCCAGGCCGCCTCGACGATCTTGGCGGCCTTCTTCAGGTCGCCGCGGCGCGCGAGCAGGCGCCCGGCGATGCAGGCGGCGGGAACGAGGTCGGGCGCGAGCTTGACCGCCTGGAGCGCGCGCTCGGTGGCGGCTTCGGGCTCGCCGGCCTCGCGCACCTGCGCCATCGCGGTGAGCAGGACCGCGCGCTGGCGGCGCGCCTCCGCCTTCTCGATCAGCCCGAGGGAGCCGCGGCGCTCGACGATCTCAAGCGCGCCGCCCCAATCGCCGTCGGCGCATTGCGCCTCGAGCACGGCGTCGTTCGCCCAGGTGACGCTGGGGGCGAGGCGTGCGGCTTCCGCGGCGTAGGCGCGAGCGGAGACGTCGTCCTCGCGGCGGCGGGCCTCGACGAACAGGCCGCGCAGGCCGAGCACCCGGGTCTCGGGGTCGTCGACCATGCGCTGGAAGGCGCTCTCGGCCGCCTGCCGGTCGCCGGAGATCTGCGCCGCCTGGGCCTTGAGCAGCAGGGTCAGCGGCTCGGCGCCGAGAAGGCGCTCGGCGTCGCCCGCATGGCGGCGGGCGGCGAGCGGGTCGCCCGACCCGACGGCGACCATGCCGCGCGACAAGGCGGTGAAGCCCTTCGCCCGGCGCCGCTCGCGCGAGCCGTTCACCAGGGTGTCCGGCAGGGTGATGAGGCCGCGCACCACGGCCCAGACCAGGCCGAGCACGATCGCCGCGACGCCGACGCCGACGAGCGCGATGGCGAGGCTGGTGGCCACCTCGTACCCGTTCCACACGATGGTGACCGAGCCGGGTCGGTCGGCGATCCACACCGCCCCGAAGGCGGCGACGGCAAGCAGGGCCAGGAAGGCGAGGGCGCGCCACATGAGGTCGGGTACTCCTGTCAGCCGCGAGAACGGCGTCGCGTCGCGACGAGGTCGTGGGCGGGGGCGTCGGGCGCCCCCGCGGGATGGTGTGTCGCCGCGATCACGACTTGAGACTGATCACGGCTTCGATGCGATCACGGCAAGGAATGCATCAAGGTTTGGCGGCCGGCGCGGTCGTCGGCAGGCCCTTGAAGGCGTCGGAGAGCAGCGCCTGCGCCGCCTGCGCCGCGGCGGCCCGCGCCGTCAGCGTCGCGCCGAAGCCGCCGGCCTGCGCCTTCAGGTCCTGCGGCATCGCCGCGTAGGCCTGCGACGCCTCGAGCAGCGCGCCGCTGTCGAGCGCCGCCTGGACCTTCGCCACCGGATCGGTGTCGGCGGCCTCGGCCGTTTGCGGCGCGTCGACCTTGCGGACCTGCACGATCGAATCCGCGATGCTGAGGAAGCGGCTCTTCAGGTCGCCGTTGGCGGCCACGTCCTTGGAGGCCGCCGCCTTGCGCGCCGCCGCCGCCTTGTCGGTGATCGGCCGGAACTCGGCGGCGAGCTGGTCGGCCGTGGGCGCGCCCTTGTCGGCGAAGGGCGCCAGGGCGTCGATCCGGCTCGTGTCGCCGGTCTCGAGCTTGCGCAGGGTCGCCAGCGGCTCGGCATAGGGCACGCCGGCGTCGAGCGCGGCGGCGATCCGGTCCGCTGTGACGACCTTCAGCGCGGCCTGTACGGTGCTGGCCTCGGCCCGCAGGGCCACCGCCTTGTCGAGGGCCGCGACCTTCTCCGCCTGCTCCTGCAGGCGCCGGTCGAGGGCCTTGGTCGCCGCCTCGGCCGTGCTCCTGCCGGCCTCGGCCGCCTCGCGGCTGGCCTGGGTCGCGGTCTGGACCGCCTCGGTGGCGGCCTTCACCCGGTCGTCGAGGGTCTTCTGCAGGGCGTCGAGGCGCTGCCCGAGCGCCTGGTCGGCCTCGGCGTTCGCCTTGGTGCGCGTCTCGACCTCGCCCTGGAGCGCGGCGAGCTTCGGGGCGAGGTCGGCCGCCGGCGCGCGCGCCGCCTTGTCGGGCGCCTTGTCCTCGAGCGCCTTCACGCGCCCGTCGAGGGCGGCGATCTGCTTCGGCCCGTCGCCGGCCTGGGTCGCGCCGAGGCGCGCATCCGCCGGCTGGTCGCGGCCCGGCTCCTCCTGCAGGGCGGAGACGCGCTGGTCGAGGCTGTCGAGGCGGGCGACGATGTCGGCGGGGAGCGCGGCCGGGGCCGGGCTCGCGTCCTGGCCCGCGGCCTGCGTGGCCGGCGCGCCGGCGGCGCGGTCCAGGGCCTGCTTGGCCGCGGCTTCAGCGTCGCCTCGTTGGCGGCGACGCGCTTGTCGAGGGCGGAGACCGCGTCGCGCGGGCTCAAGGACGCCATCCGCTGGTCGAGGCCGGTGAGCTGGCCGGAGATGCGCTGGTCGAGCGCGGTGAGCCGGGCGTCGTCTCCGGCGTTGCCGAGGATGCCGGCGCGTTCCACCGCGAAAAGCAGGCCGGCGCCGATGACGCCGCCGAGCAGGCCCGCGGTCGCCACCGAGCCGAAGCCCGGCCCGCGGGCGGCGGGCACGTCGGCCGGGCCGACGCGCGGCGGGGCGCTGCCGGAGCCGGCGGGCTTGGCGCCGGCCGTCGCGGCACCTGGCTTGCTGTCGGAAGCCTTGTCGTCGGAAGCCTTTTCGGAAGTTTTGCCGTTGGATGCGGCCATGCCGGCAGCGAGGCCCGCTGCGCCGGCCGCCGCCGCCTTGGCGTCGCCGTGCACGTCGCCCTTCGCGTCCGGCTTCTTCGCGGCGTCCTCGACGCGCTTGGCCTTCAGGTCGATGATCGGCCCGTCGGTGAGGGCGCCCGTGGGGCGCGGCCCGCCTTGGGCCAGGCCGCCGGCGGATTTCGGCGGCTCGGTGGTCGCACCGGGGCGACCGAACTCGGGCTTGCCGGCGTCCGGCTTGTTCGTCTCGGGCTTGCCCGGCTCCTTTGCAGCGGACGATCCGGCCGGTACGCCGGAGAGCCCGGGCTTGCCAGGCTCGGTGCCAGGCTTGCCCACAGGGCTCGCTGCGCCGGCGCCCGGCGCGACCGCGGGCTTGGCCTCGGTCTTCGTCGGATCCGACGCCGCAGAGGACGGCTGAGCCGGGCGGCCGGGTTCGATCTTGGGGTTGGCGGAGGTCGGCGGATCGGTCCGGCCAGCCTCGGGCTTCGACGCCGGGGTGGGGGCGGACGAGGGCGAAGGCGAGGCGACGGAAGCCGCCGGCTTGCCCGGTTCGAACTTGCCGGCTTCGAGCTTGCCCGGCTCCGACTTCACGTGGATGCCCGGCGGCAGGGTGTCGGAGGGGCGGCCCTGCGGCGTCGCGGGCGCTCCGGGCTTGCCGGCCTGCGCGGGAGGGGCGTTCGGAGTCGTCGGGCCGTCCTTCGCGGCGCCCGGGGGCGGGGTTCCGGCGTTCGAGCGGTCGGCGTCGTTGGATGGTGGCTTCACGGCCGTTGTCTCTCCCGTCTCGACGTGCCCGGCGCGGCGGCTCTGCCGGCGCCCCGATCTCAAGCGTTTCCGCGACCCCGCGCCGCCTCGTGCGACGCCTTCCTACCATCCCCGGTTCGAACCGGGCGAGACCCGATCCGACGGCATCGCAAGGATGTCAGCACAGGCCCGCGAGGAGGTCGTCCTCGCGCGGTCGCCCAGCGACGAAATGGGCCGCGACCCCGGCTTGGTCCAGGGCTGCGGCCACGTCGTCCGACAGGCAGTAATGCCTCAACGCGCCGAAAGCTCCGCCGTGTCCGGCCGCTCCCGACAATCGATGCGCCACGCGTGCGCTGCGGCGGGAGTAGTGCAGGGCGGCATCGAGCCCGGGCGGCGTCGCGGCCAGCGCGGAAAAGACCGCGTCCGGCAGGTGCGGCACGGCCTCGGCCGCATAGGCCACGTGCGTCGCGATCGCGTAGCCCGCAGAAGTCAGCGCCGCCGCGGGCTCGGCCTTGCGCTCGGCGCCCGCCAGATGGAGCAGGCGCGCGCCGGCCGCGAGCCTGCCCCGCACCAAGGCGGCGAGCGCGACGGCGTCGCCCGCGCCGACCGCGACCGGTCCGAGCCGCGCCTCGGCGAGCGCCGCCGTGCGCGCGCCGACGGCGAAGACCGGGATTCCGCGCAACGCCCCGGCGTCGGTGGTCGCGAGCACCGCGTCGAGGGCGTTCGCGCTGGTGAGGATCAGGCCGTCGAAGGGTCCGTGCGGCAGGGCCGCGCCGGTGGGGCGCACTGCCAGCACCGGCGCCACCAGCGGCCGGTGGCCGAGCGCGGCCAGGCGTTCGCCGGTGCGCGCGGCGCCGGGCTCTGGCCGCGCCACCCAGATCCGCACCTCAACCCTCCAGGTCGAGGCGGATGCCGTGATGCGCCGTGGCGCCCGGCGCCAGCAGGCGCTGCGCGTCCCGCTCGGCGAGCTCGCCCGAGAAGCCGGCCCAGTCGGCATGCCCGGTCCAGGCTTCGAGCGACAGGAACGGCGCCGTCGGCTTCGTCCACACCGCCAGGTGCGGAAAGTCCTCCACCGCCATCCGGATCGCCCGGCCGCCCGGCCCGGTGAAGCGCATCGTGCGGCTCAGCGCATCGCGGAACACCAGCGCCTCGGTGAACAGGGCCGGATCGAGCGGCAGTGTCGTGCCGTCGAGGTGGATCGGGCGCTCCTCGCGCAGCAGCAGGCCGCCGGGGCCGACCTCGGGGACGCCGGCGCGCTCCGCCTGCTCGAATTCCACCGCGTAGCCGCCGCCCGCCGCCCGCGTGCCGCCTGCGAACGGCCAGGGGAAGGCCGGGTGGAAGCCGAGCCCGTAGGGCAGGGCCGTATCGCCCGGATTGTGGACCGCGATCGCGAAGTCGAGCCCGGCCGGGCGCACCCGGGCGGTGACGTCGAGGCGGAACCGGAAGGGATAGTGCGCCAGCGTCTCGGACGTCTCGGTCAGGCGCAGGGTGACGGCGTCGTCGGCCCGCTCCACCACCGCGAAGGGCAGGTCGCGGGCGAAGCCGTGCTGCGCCATCGGGTAGGTCCGGCCCTCGACCCGCACCACCCCGCCGGCCGAGGCGCCGACCACCGGGAAGAGCCAGGGCGCGTGCCGGTTCCAGTGCTCGGGATCGCCGTTCCAGAGATATTCGGTGCCGCCCACCCGCCACGACACCGGCTCGGCGCCGGCGAGCGCCAAGGCCGCTTCGGTGCCGTCGGCGGCTTTCAGGTGGATCGTGTCGGACATGGACGTGATCTCCGAGGTCGTGGCTATGTCACCCTGGCGGAAATGGCCTTCCAGCACGCGGATCACGCCGCCGCCCCGAGGTGCTGGGTCACCGCATGAAGCGGGCCGGAGGCGACGAGGCGGCCGTCCTCCAACACGTGGACCGTGTCGGCGGCCTCCAGGCTGGTGAGGCGGTGGGCGATCATGATCAGCGTGCGCTGGCCGGCCAGCGCGTTCAGCGCGGCCATCACCGCGCCCTCAGTCTCGCCGTCCAGCGCCGAGGTCGCCTCGTCGAACACGATCACGTCGGGGTCGTGGTAGAGCGCCCGGGCGATGCCGATGCGCTGGCGCTGCCCGCCGGAGAGGCGCGCGCCGCGCTCGCCGACCCGGGCGTCGTAGCCCTCGGGCAGGGCCGCGACGAAGTCGTGCGCGCCGGCCAGCCGCGCCGCGCGCTCCGCCGCCGCGCGGTCCACCGGCTCGAGGCCCAGCGCGATGTTCTCGGCCACCGTCCCGTCCACCAGGAACACGTCCTGGGGCACGTAGCCGATCCGGTTCTGCCAGGCGGGCAGGGTGTCCGCGTCGAGGGGCGTGCCGTCGACGGTGATGCGGCCCGCATCCGGTGTCAGGATGCCGAGGACGAGGCCGACGAGGGTCGACTTGCCCGATCCGGTGCGCCCGACGAGGCCGACGGTGGTGTTGGCCCGGATCGTCAGGCTCACCTCGGCCAGCGCCGGCCGGCCGGGCGCGTAGGCGAAGCCGACGCCCTCCAGGCGGATCGCGTCGCAGAACGGCAGCCGGGCGAGAGTCCGCGGCGGGCTCTCGGTCTCGCCGGCGAGGTCGTCGACGATGACGCGCACCGCCGGCAGGTAGAAGCGCAGCAGCGCCAGCGAGTTGAAGATGTTCTGGAAGGCCGGCAGCATCCGGTATCCGGCGAAGGCGAACAGCCCGAGCAGCGGCAGGATGCCGGCGGTGTCGAGCCCCTGGGCCAGCGCGAACAGAACCACCACGATGACGCCGCCGAAGGCCAGCGCCTCGATGACGAAGCGCGGCATCTGCCCGGTCAGCAGACTCTCGGCGGTGGCCTTCGCGTAGGCGCGGGCGGGGGTGTCGAACTTGCCGGCGAAGGTCTCCGCCCGGCCGTAGAGCTTGAGTTCGGTGAGCGCGCCCAGCGTCTCCTGCACCACGCGGTAGCGCTGCGCGTTGTCGCCGACCGAGCGCGCGCCGAGCGAGGCGAGGCGCGCACGCATCACCACGTAGATGCCGACGTAGAGCCCGCCGAAGCCGCCGCCGAGGATCAGCGCGAGGCGCGGCGCGTAGACCAGCAGGAAGGCGATGACGGCGAGCGCCGAGATCGCGCGGGACGCGATGACGGTCGCCGGCGTCAGCACGCCGATGACCAGCCGGTCGGTCTCCGAGAGCACGTTCTTGGCGAGCTCCGCGCTGTTCCCCTGCGTGAAGAACAAGCGTTCACGCGCGAGGTAGCGGAACAGCAGACGCCGGGCGAAGCCGTAGCCGGTGAGATGCGTGAACAGGAGCTGGGCGTAGGTCAGCGCGGCGTTGACCACGGCGGTGACGAGGATCGCGAGCAGCGCCGCCAGGCCCGCGGCGATGAGGAAGCTGCGGTCGTCGGCCAGCCCCAGCGTATCGCGGATGTGGGCGAGGTAGGGCAGGCGGGTGGCGGCCGCGGGATCGCCGACCAGCGTCAGGAACGGGATCACCGAGGCGACGCCGACCACTTCGAGCAGGCCCGCGCCGGTGAGGCCGAGCGCGATCAGCGCCAGCCGCCGCCGGTCGCGCGCCCGCATGGCGCGGACGAGGTCGATCAGCGCGCGCAAGGGTGCGTCCTCGGGATCGGCAGAACGCGACTCTCTTTTCCCCCCCTGCGGGGTAGGGAGGGAAGGGCGCCCGGCGCGGATCTCTCTGTGAAGCGCTCTCTCATGTGGGCCGAGCGCATAGAGGCCCGGCGCCATGCTGTCCACGCGGGCGGGCGCGGCCGCGAAGCCCTGCCCGCCCCGTCAGGCCTTCAGGCGACCTTCTTCAGCGAGCCGAGGTCCACGTCGCCGTTCTGGCTGGTGAAGCTGAGAGACTTGCTGCCGCCGTCCTGCTGCGAGACGCCGCCGATCTTGTGGTCGCCGCTGTCGTAGGTGGTGGTCTTGCCGTCCTGCTCGATCAGCAGGCGGTGCTTCTCGGGGAAGAAGGCGTACTTCATTCCGTTCTGCGACCCGCTGGTCGAGGGCTTGCCGAGGTCCTCCGGCCACCAGGGCTCCATGCCCTTCATCGGCTTCATGGGTTCCATCGGCTTCATCGGTTCCATCGGCTTCATGGGCTCCATCCGGGGCAGGCTCCTTCGTGGTCTGTCTCTCGCCATGACGCGGCAGGCCGGGATCGGTTGCATCGCACCCCACCGATCCAGGCGAGGATCGTGCCGCGCCGACCCCGGGGGCGTCGGCTCAGAACGCCCGCATCTCGCGGATCTGCCCGTCGAAGCCGACGTGCAGCGCGCGCTCGCGCCCGTCTTGGCCCTTGGCGGCGACCTCGAGGTGGCGCGGGCCGCGGCCGGTGACGCGCACGTCCGAGTAGCCGGCCGCCTGCACCGAGGCGGTCAGCGCCGGCACGTCGGGGTTGGCCCCGAGCCCGACTTTGTCCTTCGCCCAGTCGAGGGTGCCGGGGGGCGGGCCGCCGGCCGGGCCGAGCAGCACCCGGTTGCCGTCGCCGTGGGTCAGCACCGCCGCGTGCAGGAACCCGTTCTCGAAGCGCCCTTGCACGGTGACGGTCTCGCCCTTGGCGACCAGCGTGCCGCCTTCGCCCTGGCGCCCGGTCTCGACCAGCGCCCGCCCGGTGCCGTCCTGCAGCACGAACTTGTTGCCGAAGATCTCGGCGACCTCGCCCTTGGCGGCGATGCCGCCCGACGGCACCAGGGCGGAGATCGCCACCGGGGCGATCGGCGTGGTCGAAGGGGCGCCGTTCTGCGCCAGGGAGAGGCCGACGGCGCCCAGCGCCAGCGGCGCGGCGATGGCGCCGACGACGAGGGTGCGGCGGGGCAGGCGGCGGACTGGCGGCTTCGAAGCGGCAGCCTGGGGGATTTCGGTGGCGGTGCCGTCGATGACCTGTTCGTTGCTCATGATGATCGTGTCCTGTTCGGGTGGGCCCTTTCGGGTTGACGGCGTTCTAGGAGAGGGCCGCCAATCCACCCTGAACCGCGCGGTTCAGCTCCGGTTAAACCGGCCGGCCTAACCCCGGCGCCCGTCCCCGAGAGGTTCGAAGATCCATGAAGGTCCTGCTGGTCGAGGACGATGCGGCGCTCGGCGCCGAGATCGCGAAGGCGCTGCGCGCGGAAAACTTCGCCCTCGACCACGCGCGCGACGGCGAGGATGCGCAGCATCTGGGCGAGACCGAGGATTACGACGCGGTGGTGCTCGACCTCGGCCTGCCCAAGCGCGACGGCGTCTCGGTGCTGCAGGCCTGGCGCGCAGGCGGACGCACGCTCCCGGTCCTGATCCTCACAGCGCGTGACGGCTGGAGCGATAAGGTCGCGGGCTTCAAGGCCGGCGCCGACGACTACCTGGTCAAGCCGTTCCGCACCGAAGAGCTGGTGATCCGCCTGCGGGCGCTGGTGCGGCGCGCTCAGGCCAGCGGCGCGAGCCGGCTCGTGTGCGGGCCGTTGAGCTTCGATCCCGGCCTCGGCGCCTTCGAGCGCGACGGGCTGCCCCTGAAGCTCACCGGCCTCGAATGGCGGGTGCTCTCCTGCCTGATGCTGCGCAAGGACGCGGTGGTGCCCCGCTCGCAGCTGATCGAGCGGGTCTACGACGGCGACGCCGACGTCGATTCGAACTCGGTCGAGGTCATCATCACGCGCCTGCGCCGCAAGATCGCGCCAGCGCAGATCGAGGCGGTGCGCGGCCACGGCTGGCGCCTGCACGCGGACGCCGCCTGATGGCCCGCGCATCCGCCGCCGACGGCGCAGGCCTCACCGGTTCCCTCGCGCGCCGCCTCCTTGCGGTAGCCCTCGTTTTCATCACCGTCGCGCTCGTGGTCGCGGGCGTCGCGATCGGCTTCATCCTCCACCGGTTCGTCCGCGGGCAGATCGACGGACGGCTCGATGCGCAGATCGTGGCGATCCGTTCCGGGCTCGAGCAGGGGCCGGACGGTCCGCGCCTGTCCCGCGACTTCGACGCGCCGCCCTTCGACCGCGAGGGCTCGGGCTGGGCCTGGCAGGTGCGGCGCGGCGGGACGCTGCTGCGCTCCGCCTCGCTCGGACGCGAGGCGCTGCCCGTGCCGGCGGCCCCCCGTCCCGACGAGGGCTCGGACCGGCCGCAGCCCGCCGACGCGACCGACGCGCACGGGCGCGGCCTCGTCCTGCGAGTCCTGACGCTGCCCGCCGAGGACGGGGCCGCGCCGACGACCATCGCCGCCTCGGCGCCCGCGGCGGCGTTGCGCGGGCCGCTGCGCGAGGCCCTGACCACGCTGGCGCTGGCGCTCGCGGTGCTCGGCCTCTGCCTCGTCGGCGGGGTGCTGGCGCAGGTGCGCCTGGGCCTCGCGCCGCTGCAGCGCCTGCGCGCGGACCTCGCCGACGTCCGCGCCGGGCGGCGCGAGCGGGTGCCGGTCGCGCAGCCGGCCGAAATCCGGCCGCTGGTCGCCGAACTCAACGGGCTCCTCGACCAGAACGCCGCCAACCTCGCGCGTGCGCGCACGCATGTCGCGAACCTCGCCCACGGCCTCAAGACGCCGCTCGCCACCCTGACCCTGGCGCTCGCCGACCCGGCGCGCGATGCCGACGGCACCTTGCGCGGCCTCGTCGGGTCGATGGACCGGCAGGTCCGCCATCACCTGCGCCGCGCCCGCGCGGCGGCGCTCGAAGGCACGGCCCGTGGGCGGATCGGCTTGGCGAGCCTTATCCAGGATCTCGCCGCGACCCTCGGCCGCCTGCATGCCGCCAAGGGCGTGCGCGTCCGAACGGAGATCGCCGAAGGGCTGACTGTCAGCTGCGAGGCGCAGGACCTCGACGAGATGCTCGGGAACCTGATGGACAACGCCTGCCAATGGTGCCGCGGCGAGGTCCGGGTCTCGGCGGCAACGGAGGGCGACGCGGTGGCGATTGGCGTCGAGGACGACGGGATGGGCCTCGATCCGGCGGCGGCGACCTCGGTCCTGCGGCGTGGGCAGCGCCTCGACGAGACCGTGCCGGGCAACGGATTCGGCCTGTCGATCACCCTGGAGCTGGCCGAACTCTACGGCGGCGGCCTGACCCTCGACCGGTCCGACCTCGGCGGTCTGCGCGCGACCCTCGTCCTGCCGGGCTGAGGACCCAACGCAAGAAGCCCTCGACGGCGTCGGGCCGGAGGGCTGGTTCGACTAATGTGATCGGGAAGGTACGTGGCGCGGGCGACGGGACTCGAACCCGCGACCTCCGGCGTGACAGGCCGGCACTCTAACCAACTGAGCTACGCCCGCACGGCGTATCCGCTCGAAAGCCCGGTGGGCTTCGGCGACGAGCGGGGGTTTAGGTGGGGGGGCAGGGAGTGTCAAGCGTGACCTTGCCACGCGAGACGCGATTGTCCGCAGGCCCCGATTCTCCGGTCGGCGAACCGGATCTGTCTATTGGGGGGCTGCGCCGATCTGCCGTGTTGGCGAAGACCTGACATCGCGCCACCTCTCTGTCTCAGGCCGCGATTGTGCGACGCGCAAACGGCTTGTTTCACCGGGTCGGCTCGACTAAGCCTCGGCCCGCGCGCACTCTGGCATTGGAGCAATTCCATATCGCCGTTCGGTGAAGTTCAGGGCGGCGCGGTCCAGCGCGTGAGAGGTGTCGCATGACCGGTCTCCTGGCGGATTACCTGCCGCTCATCGTGTTCCTCGGCGTGTCGCTGTTCATCGCGGCGGCTCTTCTGGTGGCCCCGTTCCTGGTGGCCTATTCGAGCCCGGACCCGGAGAAGCTCTCGGCCTACGAGTGCGGCTTCAACGCCTTCGACGACGCCCGCATGAAGTTCGACGTGCGGTTCTACCTCGTCGCCATCCTGTTCATCATCTTCGACCTCGAAGTCGCCTTCCTGTTCCCCTGGGCCATCACGTTCGGGGATCTCGGCTGGTTCGGCATGTGGTCGATGATGGCCTTCCTCGGGGTCCTCACCGTCGGCTTCGTCTACGAGTGGCGCAAGGGCGCCCTCGAATGGGACTAGTCCGCGTCGTCGCCCCGCCCGCCCGCTCCTGAGGCATCCATGGCCTTCACCCCCGAACTGTCCCGTGCCCCGGCGATCGCGCCGCAGGCCAAGGGGCTCGTCGACCCGAACACCGGCCGCCCGATCGGTGCCGACGACCCGACCTTCCTGACGATCAGCGCGGAACTCGCCGACCGCGGCTTCCTGATCACCTCCACCGACGACCTGATCAACTGGGCCCGCACCGGCTCGCTGATGTGGATGACGTTCGGGCTCGCCTGCTGCGCGGTCGAGATGATGCAGATGTCGATGCCGCGCTACGATTGCGAGCGCTTCGGCTTCGCCCCGCGCGGCTCGCCCCGCCAGTCCGACGTGATGATCGTCGCGGGCACGCTGACCAACAAGATGGCCCCGGCTTTGCGCAAGGTCTACGACCAGATGCCGGAGCCGCGCTACGTGATCTCGATGGGCTCCTGCGCCAACGGCGGCGGCTACTACCACTACTCGTATTCGGTGGTCCGCGGCTGCGACCGGGTCGTGCCTGTCGACATCTACGTGCCGGGCTGCCCGCCGACGGCCGAAGCGCTGCTCTACGGCGTGCTGCTGCTGCAGAAGAAGATCCGCCGCACCGGCACGATCGAGCGCTGAGGGCAGGCGATGACCAACGGCATCTCGATCCTCGCCCACACCCAGCCCGTCTCCGGCGACGCGGCCCTGCAGGCGCTGTCGGACCACGTGGCCGGGGCGCTCGGCCCGGCGGTGGTCGAGCGCACCATCGCGCTCGGCGAGCTGACGCTGGTGGTCCAGGCCTCGGACATCGTGTTCGCGCTGACGTTCCTGCGCGACGACCCGGCCTGCGCCTTCCGGAACTTCATCGACATCTGCGGCGCCGACTACCCGAGCCGCGCACAGCGCTTCGACGTGGTCTACCACCTGCTCAGCCTGCGCAACAATTCCCGCATCCGGTTGAAGGTGCGCACCGACGAGGTCACGCCGGTCCCCTCCGTGATCGAGGTGTTCCCGGCGGCCAACTGGTACGAGCGCGAGACCTACGACCTCTACGGCATCCTGTTCTCGGGCCACCCGGACCTGCGCCGGCTGCTCACCGATTACGGCTTCGAGGGCCACCCCCTGCGCAAGGACTTCCCGCTCACCGGCTTCGTCGAGGTCCGCTACGACCAGGACGAGGCGCGCGTGGTCTACGAGCCGGTGAAGCTGACGCAGGAATTCCGGAACTTCGACTTCCTCTCGCCGTGGGAGGGCACCGAATACGTGCTTCCGGGCGACGAGAAGAAGACGGCTTGAGGCGGAGGGCTCACCATGACCGAGCATAATATCCGCAACTTCGCGATCAACTTCGGGCCGCAGCATCCGGCGGCGCACGGCGTGCTGCGCCTGGTGCTGGAGCTCGACGGCGAGGTGGTCGAGCGCGTCGACCCGCATATCGGCCTGCTCCACCGCGGCACCGAGAAGCTGATCGAGTACAAGACCTACCTCCAGGTCACGCCGTACTTCGACCGGCTCGACTACGTCTCGCCGATGAACCAGGAGCACGCCTTCTGCCTGGCGATCGAGAAGCTCGCTGGCATCGAGGTGCCGCGGCGCGCGCAGCTCATCCGCACCCTGTTCTGCGAGATCGGCCGCCTGCTCTCGCACCTGCTCAATGTCACGACGCAGGCGATGGACGTCGGCGCCCTCACGCCCCCGCTCTGGGGCTTCGAGGAGCGCGAGAAGCTGATGATCTTCTACGAGCGGGCCTCGGGCGCCCGGCTCCACGCCAACTACTTCCGCCCCGGTGGCGTCCACCAGGACCTGCCGCCCGCGCTGATCGACGACATCGAGGCGTTCTGCGACCCGTTCCTGCAGGTGGTCCAGGACCTCGACGACCTCGTCATGTCCAACCGCATCTTCAAGCAGCGCAACGTCGACATCGGCATCGTCTCGGTGGACGAGGCGATGGCCTGGGGCTTCTCCGGCCCGATGGTGCGCGGCTCGGGCATCCCGTGGGACCTGCGCAAGTCGCAGCCCTACGAGTGCTACGAGGAGATGGAGTTCGACATCCCCGTGGGGAAGAACGGCGACACCTACGATCGCCAGGTGATCCGCATGGAGGAGATGCGGGAATCCGTGAAGATCATGCGGCAATGCTGCGTCAAGCTGCGCGAGCCGGCGGGCCTGGGTCCGATCGCCTCGATCGACGGCAAGTTCGCGCCGCCGCCGCGCCGGGAGATGAAGCGCTCGATGGAAGCGCTCATCCACCACTTCAAGCTCTACACCGAAGGCTTCCACGTGCCCGAGGGGGAGGTCTACGCGGCCGTCGAGGCGCCCAAGGGCGAGTTCGGCGTCTACCTCGTCTCCGACGGCACCAACAAGCCGTATCGCTGCAAGATTCGCGCTCCGGGATTCGCCCACCTTCAGGCGATGGACTGGATGTGCCGCGGCCACCTGCTCGCCGATGTGTCCTGCGTGCTCGGCACGCTCGACATCGTCTTCGGCGAGGTCGACCGTTGAGCTGGAAGGGCCAGAACTGAGATGTCGAACCGCAGGCTCGCCCCCGCTTCCGAGCAGCCCGAGAGCTTCGCGTTCACGCAAGAGAACGCCGCCTGGGCCAAGGGGCAGATCGAGAAGTACCCGGAGGGCCGCCAAGCCTCGGCCGTGATCCCGCTGCTGTGGAAGGCGCAGGAGCAGAACGGCGGCTGGCTGCCGCGCCGCGCGATCGAGGCGGTGGCCGACGAGCTCGGCATGCCGCACATCCGCGTGCTCGAAGTGGCGACCTTCTACACGATGTTCGCCCTGGAGCCCGTGGGCCGGTTCTGGATCCAGCTCTGCGGCACGGTGCCGTGCGATTCCTGCGGCGCGCGCGAGTTGAAGGGCATGCTGCAGGCCCGCCTCGGGCCGGCCGGCCACGTCTCGGCCGACGGCAACTTCTCCTGGCTCGAAGTCGAGTGCCTGGGCGCCTGCTGCAACGCGCCGATGGTGCAGATCAACCAGGACTACTACGAGGACCTGACGCCCGAGAGTCTCGGCACGCTGATGGACGACCTCGCCGCCGGCCGTACGGTCAAGGTCGGCTCGCAGACCGGCCGCGTCTCGTCGGAGCCGCAGGGCGGGGCTGCGACGCTGAGCGACCCGACGCTGTTCGACGGCTCGCGCGTCGGCGCCTGGCGCCAGCGCTTCGAGGACAAGAACAAGGCGGAGGGCGACGAGGCCCGGGCCAAGGACGAGGCCGCCTCGACCGAGGCCCGCGCCGCGACCGAGCCCAAGATCGCCAAGCCCGATGCAGGCCGCCCCGTCGAGCGGCCCGTCTCCGACGCCCCGGCGCAGCGGGCGGCAGGCGGCGACGCGCCGATCAAGGCCGACGACCACGCCGACGCGGCCGAGCGCGGTCGCTCCATCGCCAAGCACGGCAGCGCCCGGCCGGGCGACGCCGACGTGCTGGATTCGCCGGCCAAGCGCGTGGCGGAGGGCGAGCCTGCGGGCGCAGAGGCGGGGGCGCAGTCGGACCTGCCGCGCGATGCGGTGCCGCCGCAGCCGGAGGCGTCCGGGGCGAGCGAGAACGCGCCCGCCGCGAAGCCGTCCGAGCCTTCGACGAAACCGGCAGAGCCTTCGGCGAAGCCGGCGAAGTCGGATCCGGCCACCTGAGACACGGAAAGCCAAAGCCATGCTGGCCGATCAGGATCGCATCTTCACCAACCTCTACGGGTTGCACTCGCCCGGCCTCGAGGCCGCGCAGAAGCGCGGCGCGTGGGACGGCACCAAATTCCTGCTCGAGATGGGCCGTGACTGGATCATCGACGAGATGAAGGCCTCGGGTCTGCGCGGCCGCGGCGGCGCCGGCTTCCCGACCGGCCTCAAGTGGTCGTTCATGCCCAAGAAGTCGGACGGGCGGCCGCACTACCTCGTGGTCAACGCCGACGAGTCCGAGCCCGGCACCTGCAAGGACCGGGAGATCATGCGGCACGATCCGCACCTGCTGATCGAAGGCTGCATGCTGGCCTCCTTCGCGATGGCGGCGCATGCCTGCTACATCTACATCCGAGGCGAATACGTCGCCGAAAAGCACGCGCTGCAGCGGGCGGTGGACGAAGCCTACGCGGCCCGCCTCGTCGGCCAGGACAACGTCCACGGCTACCCGTTCGACATCTACGTCCACCACGGCGCAGGCGCCTACATCTGCGGCGAGGAGACGGCGCTGCTCGAATCCCTCGAGGGCAAGAAGGGGATGCCGCGGCTCAAGCCGCCGTTCCCGGCCAACATGGGCCTCTACGGCTGCCCGACGACGGTGAACAACGTCGAGTCGATCGCGGTCGCCGGCACGATCCTGCGTCGCGGCGGCGCGTGGTTCGCAGGCCTCGGCGGCAAGAACAACACCGGCACCAAGCTGTTCTGCGTCTCCGGCCACGTCAACAAGCCGTGCAACGTCGAGGAGGAGCTAGGCATCACCTTCCGCGAGCTCGTCGACGAGCATTGCGGCGGCATGCGCGGCGGCTGGGACAACCTGCTCTGCTCGATCCCCGGCGGCTCCTCGGTGCCGCTGGTGCCGGCCGAGCAGATCATCGACGCCAAGATGGACTTCGACACCCTGCGCAACCTCGGCTCCGGCCTGGGCACCGCGGCTGTGATCGTGCTCGACCGCTCGACCGACATCGTCCAGGCGATCGCCCGCATCGCGTATTTCTACAAGCACGAGTCCTGCGGCCAGTGCACGCCCTGCCGCGAGGGCACCGGCTGGATGTGGCGGGTGATGCTGCGGATGGCGGAAGGGCGCGCGCAGAAGCGCGAGATCGACATGCTGCTCGACGTCACCAAGCAGATCGAGGGCCACACGATCTGCGCGCTCGGCGACGCGGCGGCCTGGCCGATCCAAGGCCTCATCCGCCACTTCCGCCCCGAGATCGAGAAGCGCATCGACCGCTACAGCGCCAACCCGCATTCCGATGCGGTGCCGATGGCCGCCGAGTGACCGCCTTTGCCGACGCTCAGTCCTGAGATGAACGCATGACCAAAATCCTCGTCGACGGCATCGAGGTCGATGTTCCCGCCGAATACACCCTGCTGCAGGCCTGCGAGATGGCCGGCGCGGAAATCCCGCGCTTCTGCTTCCATGAGCGGCTGTCGATCGCCGGCAATTGCCGGATGTGCCTGGTCGAGCTGAAGGGTGCGCCCAAGCCCGTGGCCTCCTGTGCCTACGCGGTGAAGGATTGCCGCCCCGGCCCGAACGGCGAGCCGCCCGAGGTGCTGACGCGCTCCGGCCAGACGAAGAAGGCGCGCGAGGGGGTGATGGAGTTCCTCCTCATCAACCACCCGCTCGATTGCCCGATCTGCGACCAGGGCGGCCATTGCGACCTGCAGGACCAGGCGATGGCCTACGGCGTCGACTCGACCCGCTACGGCGAGAACAAGCGCGCGGTCGAGGAAAAGTACATCGGCCCGCTGGTGCGGACGGCGATGAACCGCTGCATCCACTGCACGCGCTGCGTGCGCT
Source organism: Methylobacterium sp. WL12 (assembly GCF_008039475.1). Classification (NCBI taxonomy): domain Bacteria; kingdom Pseudomonadati; phylum Pseudomonadota; class Alphaproteobacteria; order Hyphomicrobiales; family Methylobacteriaceae; genus Methylobacterium; species Methylobacterium sp. WL12. The sequence continues at coordinate 39,577 of NZ_VRUW01000018.1, forward strand.
TCCTCGCCGAGGTCGCCGGCGTGCCGGACCTCGGCGCGATCGGCCGCGGCGAGGACATGGAGATCACGAGCTATCTCGAGCAGGCGATGGGCTCGGAGCTTCAGGGCAACGTCGCCGACCTCTGCCCCGTGGGCGCCCTCGTGCCCAAGCCTCAGAGCTACAACATCCGCCCCTGGGAGCTGTCGAAGACCGAATCGGTCGACGTGATGGATGCGGTCGGCTCGGCGATCCGCGTCGACGCCCGCGGCCGCGAGGTCATGCAGATCGAGCCGCGGGTCAACGAGGACATCAACGAGGAGTGGATCTCCGACAAGACCCGCCATCCCGTGGACGGCCTACGCGTCCAGCGCCTCGACCGGCCGTACCTGCGCGAGAACGGCCGCCTGCGCCCCGCCTCCTGGGGTGAGGCCTTCGCCGCGATCGCCGCCAAGGTGAAGGGCGCCGACCCCAAGCGCGTCGGCGCTCTGGTCGGGGATCTGGCGGGCGTCGAGGAGATCTTCGCGCTCAAGGGTCTGATGACCGCGCTCGGCGTGGCCAACCTCGATTGCCGCCAGGGCGGCGAGCGGCTCGATCCGGCCTGGGGCCGGGCGTCCTACGTCTTCAACCCGACCATCCCCGGCATCGAGGCGGCGGACGCGATCCTGCTCGTCGGCGCCAACCCGCGGACCGAGGCGTCGCTCCTCAACGTCCGCATCCGCAAGCGCTGGCGGATGGGGCGGCTCGCGGTCGGCCTGATCGGCGAGGACACCGACCTCACCTATCCCCACACCTATCTCGGCGCCGGCACCGACACCCTGGCGGCCCTGGCCAAGGGCGAGCACAGCTTCCTCGAGATCCTGAAGGGCGCCGAGCGCCCGCTGGTGATCGTCGGCGGTGCGGCGCTCGCCGACCCGGCGGTGATCGCCGCAGCCGCGGCGCTCGCCAAGGACGTCGGTGCCGTCACGGCGGAGTGGAACGGGTTCGGCGTGCTGCACACCGCCGCCGCCCGGGTCGGCGCGCTCGACCTCGGTTTCGTGCCGGGGGAGGGCGGCCTCGACTTTTCCGGCATGATCGCGCCGGGCGCGCTGGACGTGGTGTTCAACCTTGGCGCCGACGAATGCACGGTCGGGGCCGGCGCCTTCGTGATCTACCAGGGCACCCACGGCGACCGCGGCGCCTCGCGCGCCGACGTGGTGCTGCCCGGCGCCGCCTACACCGAGAAGAGCGCGACCTACGTCAACCTGGAGGGCCGGGTGCAGCAGGCCAACCGCGCCGGCTTCCCGCCGGGCGACGCCCGCGAGGACTGGGCGATCCTGCGCGCGCTCTCCGACGTGCTCGGCCACCGCCTGCCCTACGATTCGCTGGTGGCCCTGCGCCGTGCGCTCTACGCCGAACACCCGCACCTGGCCGCCATCGGCAGCGTCGAGTCGGGCGACACGGTGGCGGCGGTCGATCGTTTGGCCGGCCTCGGCGGCACGATGGCCAAGGCCGCCTTCGCCTCGCCGGTGCTCGACTTCTACCTCACCAATCCGATCGCGCGCGCCTCGCGCGTGCTCGCCGAATGTTCGAGCCTCGCCCGCGGGCGCGCCCTCGAAGCCGCCGAGTAAGGGTCCGCCATGACACCCTGGGAAACCGTCGGCCTCGTGCTGCTGCTGGCGCTGAAGAGCTTCCTGCTGCTGGCGTGCCTGCTCGTCTTCATCGCCTACGCGCTGCTGGCCGACCGCAAGATCTGGGCGGCGGTGCAGCTGCGCCGCGGCCCGAACGTGGTCGGGCCGTTCGGTCTGTTCCAGTCCTTCGCCGACCTGCTGAAGTTCGTGCTGAAGGAGCCGGTGATTCCCGCCGGCGCCAACAAGGCGCTGTTCCTGCTGGCGCCGCTGGTCTTCGCGACGCTCGCGCTCGCGGCCTGGGCCGTGATCCCGCTCGCGGAGGGCTGGGCGCTCGCCGACATCAACGTCGGCATGACCTACATCTTCGCGATTTCCAGCCTGGGCGTGTACGGCGTGCTGATGGGCGGCTGGGCCTCGAACTCGAAATACGCGTTCCTCGGCGCGCTCCGCTCGGCGGCACAGATGATCTCCTACGAGGTCTCGCTCGGCTTCGTGATCATCTGCGTGCTGCTCTGCGCCGGCTCGCTCAACCTCTCGAAGATCGTCATCGCGCAGGACACCTCGCTCGGCATCCTCGGCTGGTACTGGCTGTGGCTGTTCCCGATGTTCGTGGTGTTCTTCATCTCCGCGCTGGCCGAGACGAACCGCCCCCCCTTCGACCTGCCGGAGGCCGAATCGGAGCTCGTGGCGGGCTACATGGTCGAGTACTCCTCGACGCCGTACCTGCTGTTCATGCTCGGCGAGTACGTGGCGATCATGACCATGTGCGCGCTCGGCACGGTGTTGTTCCTCGGCGGCTGGCTCTCGCCGATCCCGTTCGCGCCCTTCACCTGGGTGCCGGGGCTGATCTGGTTCGCGCTGAAGGCCAGCTTCCTGTTCTTCATGATCGCCATGGTGAAGGCCATGGTCCCGCGCTACCGCTACGACCAGCTCATGCGGCTCGGCTGGAAGGTCTTCCTTCCGCTCTCGCTCGTCTCGGTCGTGGTCGTCGCCTTCGTGCTCAAGCTGACCGGCCTCGCTCCAGGTGCCTGAGTGAATTCGCGCCTGAGCCTCACCCAGAAATCGGAGATCGCGGCATGAAGCTCGATCAGGTCGCCAAGGGCCTTCTGCTGAAGGAGTTCGCCTCGGGGTTCGTCCTCGCGATGAAGTATTTCTTCAAGCCGAAGGCGACGATCAACTACCCCTTCGAGATGGGCCATCGCGGCCCGCGCTTCCGCGGCGAGCACGCCCTGCGCCGCTATCCGAACGGCGAGGAGCGCTGCATCGCGTGCAAGCTGTGCGAGGCGATCTGCCCGGCGCAGGCCATTACCATCGAGGCGGGACCCCGCCGCAACGACGGCACTCGGCGCACCACCCGCTACGACCTCGACATGGTGAAGTGCATCTATTGCGGCATGTGCCAGGAGGCCTGCCCGGTCGATGCCATCGTCGAGGGGCCGAACTTCGAGTTCTCGGTCGAGACCCGCGAGGAGCTGCTCTACGACAAGGAGAAGCTGCTGCTGAACGGCGACCGCTGGGAGCGCGAGATCGCGCGAAACCTCGCGATGGACGCCCCCTACCGCTGACATCCCCGCCCCGTCCCTCAGCGCCGCGGGTTGTGCGGCGCGGGAGCGGGTTCTATAGACGGCCGGCCGGGTCCGGACCGTTTTTGCGGACCGTTTTCTCATGAGGCAGAAGGGGCCGCTCCGGCGGCCGATCCCGACAAGCGCATGACTGCAGCCGCCGCCTTCTTCTACCTCTTCGCGGGCCTCACCATCGCCTCGGGCTTCATGGTGATCGCGTCCCGCAATCCCATCGCCTCGGTGCTGTTCCTGATTCTCGCCTTCGTGAACGCCGCCGGCCTGTTCGTGCTGATGGGCGCCGAGTTCCTGGCGATGATCCTGGTCGTCGTCTACGTCGGCGCGGTCGCGGTGCTGTTCCTGTTCGTCGTGATGATGCTCGACGTGGACTTCGCCCAGCTCCGGCAGGGGTTCCAGCAGTATCTCCCGGTCGGCGCGATGATCGGCGCGGTGTTCCTGATCGAGCTTCTGCTCGTCGTCGGCTCGTGGACGATCGATCCCGGCCTGGTGCAGGCGCCGCTCGGCAACGTGGCGGCGGGCGAGCACACCAGCAACACGGTGATCCTCGGCCGGGTGCTCTACACGGAATACGTCTACTTCTTCCAGATCGCCGGCCTGATCCTGCTCGTCGCGATGATCGGCGCGATCGTGCTGACCCTGCGCGATCGCCCCGGCGTCAAGCGCCAGAACATCGCGCTGCAGAACGCGCGCACGCAAGGCGACGCGGTCGAGACCCGCAAGGTGCCCTCCCGCCAGGGCGTCGAGGTCTGATGGCCGAGACCCGGACGGCTTGGGCGACCCTGAAGACCTGGGCGGAGACAGCACGATGATCGGCCTCAGCCACTACCTCACGGTCGCCGCGATCCTGTTCACGCTCGGCGTGCTGGGGATCTTCATCAACCGCAAGAACGTCATCGTCATCCTGATGTCGATCGAGCTGATCTTGCTCGCGGTGAACATCAACTTCGTCGCCTTCTCGACCCACCTGAACGACATCACCGGCCAGGTCTTCGCCCTGTTCGTGCTAACGGTCGCCGCGGCCGAGGCCGCGATCGGGCTCGCCATCCTCGTGGTGTTCTTCCGCAACCGCGGCTCCATCGCGGTCGAGGACATCAGCATGATGAAGGGCTGAGCGGCTCACCCCGCGACGCCCTTCCGCCAGAAACCCGCCGCCCTGCGAGGCCGGACCGCACGATGTATCACGCGATCGTCTTCTTCCCGCTCATCGGCGCCCTCATCGCCGGGCTGTTCGGGCGCTTCATCGGCGCGCGGGTCTGCGAGTACGTCACCACCGCCTGCCTCGCCTTCTCGGCGCTGCTGTCCTGGGGCGTGTTCATCGAGGGCGACCACGCCACGCGGGTGCAGGTCGCGACCTGGTTCACGGCCGGCGACCTCACCGTCGACTGGGCCTTCCGCATCGACACGCTGACGCGGGTGATGCTCGTCGTCGTCACCACCGTCTCGACCCTCGTGCACCTCTACTCCGTCGGCTACATGGAGGAGGATCCGCACCGGCCGCGCTTCTTCGCCTACCTGTCGCTGTTCACCTTCGCCATGCTGATGCTGGTGACGGCCGACAACCTCGTGCAGATGTTCTTCGGCTGGGAGGGCGTCGGCCTCGCCTCCTACCTGCTGATCGGGTTCTGGTACGAGAAGCCCTCGGCGAACGCCGCCGCGATGAAGGCCTTCATCGTCAACCGCGTCGGCGATTTCGGCTTCTCGCTCGGCATCTTCCTCGTCTTCGTGCTGTTCGGCTCGGTCGCCTTCGACGGCATCTTCCCGCGGGTGAACGAGCTCAAGGACGCGCATTTCCACTTCCTCGGCCAGGATTGGCACGCGCTGACGCTGACCTGCCTGCTGCTGTTCATGGGCGCGATGGGCAAGTCGGCGCAGTTCCTGCTGCACACCTGGCTGCCGGATGCGATGGAAGGCCCGACCCCGGTCTCGGCGCTGATCCATGCCGCGACCATGGTGACGGCCGGTGTGTTCATGGTGGCGCGCCTGTCGCCGCTGTTCGAGCTCGCGCCCGACGCCCTCGTGTTCGTCACGGTCATCGGCGGCATCACCGCCTTCTTCGCCGCCACGGTCGGCCTGGTGCAGAACGACATCAAGCGCGTGATCGCGTACTCGACCTGCTCGCAGCTCGGCTATATGTTCGTCGCGCTCGGCGTCGGCGCGTACTCCGCCGGCATCTTCCACCTGTTCACCCACGCCTTCTTCAAGGCGCTGCTGTTCCTCGGCGCCGGCTCGGTCATCCACGCGATGCACCACGAGCAGGACATGCGGAACATGGGCGACTTGCGCCGCTACATCCCGTTCACCACCGCGATGATGGCGATCGGTACGCTGGCGCTCATCGGCTTCCCCTTCACCGCCGGCTACTACTCGAAGGATGCGATCATCGAGGCGGCCTACGCCTCGACGCGGCCCGGGCACACGCTGGCCTTCATGGCGACCGTGATCGCGGCGTTCTTCACCTCGTTCTATTCCTGGCGCCTGTTCTTCCTCACCTTCGAGGGGCCGGCGCGCTGGGGCGCGCACGCCCATCACGACGACCACGCGACGCCGGCCGTCGCGCATGCGTCTCAGGCCGTCGAAGCCGACGGCGCGCCGGGCCACACCGAGGGCGTGGCGCACGACGACCACGGCCACGACATCGAGCCGGCGCACAAGAGCGACCTCGTCGCCGACGACCACCACGGGCACGGCCATCACGGCGATCACACGCCACACGAATCCCCGCTGGTGATGACGATCCCCCTCGGCATCCTCGCCTTCGGCGCGCTGTTCACCGGCCTGATCTTCAAGGATCGCTTCATCGGCGAGGGCATGGAGGCGTTCTGGGGCCACGCCCTGGCGCACGGGCCCGACAACCACATCATGCACGACATCCACCACGTGCCCGCGCTGGTCTCCTACGCGCCGTTCATCATGCTGCTGCTCGGGTTCGTGCTGGCCTTCATCATGTACATCCGCCGGCCGAAGCTGCCGGGCGCGCTCGCCGCCCAGCAGCCGGCCCTGTACCGGTTCCTGCTCAACAAGTGGTACGTCGACGAGATCTACGACCGGATCTTCGTGCGTCCGGCCAAGGATTTCGGCCTGTTCCTGTGGCGGCAGGTCGACGGCCGCGCCATCGACGGCGCCGGCCCGGACGGGATCGCGGCCCGCGTCGTCGACGTGACCCGCGGCGTCGTCCGCTTCCAGACCGGCTACGTCTACCACTACGCCTTCGTGATGCTGATCGGCGTCGCGGGCATCCTGAGCTGGTACCTGATGGCCGGCCTTCCGAAGCCCGGGGGGCACTGACGATGGTCGTCGCTCAGCATCGCATCCGGCCCTTGCGCGGGTCCCCTCTCCCAGTGGGAGAGGGACAGGGTGAGGGGCGTGACCTCTCCGGCACGTCCTCATCCCTCACCCCAACCCTCTCCCGCACAGGAGAGGGGGCTGCGTCGTGCCGTCCGAGCGCGAATCCCATCGTTTGGAGCCTTCGCTAGATGTTCGGTCTCGGCATCCTCTCCGGCCTGCTGATCGTGCCGCTCTGCGGCGCGGCCTTCATCCTGACCTTGTCGGGCGACGAGAAGGCCGTCGCGAAGAACGCCCGCTGGGCGGCGCTCGCGACCACGGTCGTCACCTTCCTGCTCTCGCTCGTCGCCTGGAACCGGTACGACGCGACCTCGGCGAGCTTCCAGCTCGTCGAGAGCCACGCGTGGCTCGCCGAGACGATCCGGTTCAAGCTCGGCGTCGACGGCTTCTCGATGCCGCTCGTGCTGCTGACGACGTTCCTGATGCCGTTCTGCGTCGGCGCCTCGTGGCACGCGATCGGCACCCGCGTGAAGGAGTACTTCGTCGCCTTCCTCGTGCTCGAGACGACGATGATCGGCGTCTTCCAGGCGCTCGACCTGGTGCTGTTCTACCTGTTCTTCGAGGCCGGCCTGATCCCGATGTTCCTCATCATCGGCATCTGGGGCGGCAAGCGGCGCATCTACGCCAGCTTCAAGTTCTTCCTCTACACCCTGCTCGGCTCGGTGCTGATGCTGCTCGCCATCATGGCGATGTACTGGCAGGCCGGCACGACCGACATCCCGACCCTGTTGCAGACCCGCTTCCCCGTGAGCATGCAATGGTGGCTGTGGCTGGCCTTCTTCGCGAGCTTCGCGGTGAAGATGCCGATGTGGCCGGTGCACACCTGGCTCCCCGACGCGCACGTCGAGGCGCCCACCGCCGGCTCGGTGATCCTGGCCGGCATCCTGCTCAAGATGGGCGGCTACGGCTTCATCCGGATCTCGCTGCCGATGCTGCCGGATGCGAGCCACACCTTCGCGCCGCTGGTCTTCGCGCTGTCGGTGATCGCGATCATCTTCACCTCGCTCACCGCCCTGATGCAGACCGACATCAAGAAGCTCATCGCCTACTCGTCGGTGGCGCATATGGGCTTCGTCACGCTCGGCCTGTTCACCCTCAACGAACAGGGCATCCAGGGCGCGCTGTTCCTCATGATCTCGCACGGCATCGTCTCGGGCGCGCTCTTCCTCGGGGTCGGCGTGGTCTACGACCGGATGCACACCCGCGAGATCGCGGCCTATGGCGGCCTCGTGAAGCGGATGCCGCTCTACGCCGTGGCGATGATGGTGTTCACCATGGCCAATGTCGGCCTGCCCGGCACCTCCGGCTTCGTCGGCGAGTTCCTGGCGATGATGGGCGCCTTCAAGGCGAACCCGACGGTGGCGTTCTTTTCGGTCTTCGGCATCATCCTGTCGGCCGGCTACGCCCTGTGGCTCTACGCGCGGGTGATCTACGGCAAGCTCGAGAAGCCCAACCTCCAGGGCATCCTCGATCTCGACAACCGTGAAAAGCTGATCCTCGCGCCGCTCGTCGCGCTGACGATCTACTACGGCGTCCACCCGGCCCCGATCCTCGACGTCTTCGCCCCCTCCACCGAGGCGTTGATGACGAGCATGAAGGCCGCCCTCTCGAACACGCAGACCGCGGCCGCCGCGCTGCCCCTCGCGCGCTGAAGGCAGGGCCAGAGATGCCGACCGTCCAGACCGTGCAGACCGTCCTGCCCTCGCTCACCCCGCTGCTGCCCGAGCTGATCCTCGGCGTCGGCGTGATGGTGCTGATCCTCTACGGCGCGTTCCGCGGCGAGCGCTCCGTCGAGACCATCAACGTCGGCGCCCTCGCGCTGCTGCTCGTCGCCCTGTTCGTGGTGATGTCGCAGGCGCCCGGCACCAAGGTGACGACGCTGTCCGGCAGCTTCATCCAGGACGGCTTCTCGAAGGTGATGAAGGCCCTGGTGCTGCTGGGTTCCGCCGCGACGATCCTGCTGTCGCGCGACTACTTCCAGCGCGAGAAGATCGACCGGTTCGAGTTCCCGATCCTGATCGTGCTGTGCACGATCGGCATGCTGGTCATGGTCTCGGCCAACGACCTGATCGCGCTCTATCTCGGCCTCGAGCTGCAGTCGCTCGCCGCCTACGTCATCGCCGCGTTCCACCGCGACGACCTGAAGTCCACCGAAGCCGGCCTGAAGTACTTCGTCCTCGGCGCGCTTTCCTCGGGCATGCTGCTCTACGGCGCCTCGCTGGTCTACGGCTTCACCGGCACCGTGTCCTTCCCCGGTATCGTCTCGGCGCTCCACGAGGATGCCGGCTTCGGCATCGTGCTCGGCATCGTGTTCGTCGCGGCCGGCGTCTCGTTCAAGCTGGCGGCGGTGCCGTTCCACATGTGGACGCCGGACGTCTACGAGGGTTCTCCGACGCCGGTGACGGCGTTCTTCGCCTCCGCCCCGAAGATGGCGGCGATGGCGATGACGGTCCGCGTCTTCATCGGCGCGTTCCCCGACGTCACCGCGATCTGGCAGCAGATCATCGTGTTCATCGCCATCGCCTCGATGACGCTGGGCTCCTTCGCCGCCATCGGCCAGCGCAGCCTCAAGCGCCTGATGGCCTACTCGTCGATCGGCAACGTCGGCTACGCCCTGATCGGGTTGGCGGCGGGCACCGAGGAGGGCATCCGCGGCGTGGTGGTCTACATGATCATCTACCTCGCGACGACGCTCGGCGCCTTCGCCATCATCCTGAGCCTGCGCCGCCGGAACGAGATGTTCGAGACGATCGAGGACCTGTCCGGCCTCTCGCGCACCCATCCGTGGATCGCGTTCTGCCTGGCGATGATGATGTTCTCGCTGGCCGGCATCCCGCCGCTCGCCGGGTTCTTCGGCAAGTTCTACGTGTTCGCCGCCGCGATCCAGGCCAACCTCGTGGCGCTCGCCGTCGTCGGCGTGGTCACCAGCGTGGTCGGGGCGTACTATTACATCCGCGTGGTCAAGATCATGTACTTCGACGAGGCCAAGGCGCCCTACGAGGCGATGGCCCCGGGCCTGCGCATCGTGCTCGCCCTGTCGAGCGTCGTCGTGATCCTGTTCTGGCTGCTGCCGGCACCGCTCGTCGGGGCTGCGGGCGCGGCGGCCAAGTCGCTGTTCTAGCGCCTTGGACTTCCGTCTCGGCGACGGCGCGCGCGCCGTCGGGCATCGCCTTCACGTCCACGACCGCCTCGGCTCGACCAACACCGAAGCGCTCGACCAGGCGCGCGCCGGGGCGACCGGCCCGCTCTGGGTCGCGGCGCACGCCCAGGAGGCCGGCCGCGGCCGGCGCGGCAACGCCTGGGCCTCGGTGCCGGGGAACCTCACCGCCAGCGCGCTGTGGCCGGTGGCGGGCGTCGAGCCGGAGCGGGTCGCCGGCCTCGGCTTCGTCGCCGGGGTCGCGCTGGTCGAGACCCTGGAGGCGGTCTGCGGCCCGGGCTCGGCCGGGACGTTCGGGCTGAAATGGCCGAACGACGTGCTGGCGGGCGGCGCCAAGCTCGCCGGCATTCTGCTCGAGGCGGAGACGCTGCCGGGCGGCAGGCGGGCGGTGGCGATCGGGTTCGGCGTCAATGTCGCAGGCGTTCCCGAGGCGTTTTCGAGTTCCGCCGCCTCGCTCGCGGGATTCGGATACCAAAGTGATGCCGGCATGGTGCTGGCGGATCTGACGAATAAGCTTGCCGCGGCGGCCCGTATCTGGGATCGCGGGCGGGGATTCCCTGAGATTCGCGAGCGATGGCTCGCACGGGCCTCCGGCCTCGGGTCGCGCATCGCGGTCCGCAGCGGCACGGAGACCCTGGTCGGCGATTTCGAAGACATCGACGAGGGGGGGCGGCTCGTGATCCTCGCCCCGGACGGAACGCGGCGAACCGTGACGGCGGGCGAGGTGCATTTTGGGACGGCCGCGACGGCGGCATGAGATGGATTTGGAACTGATGACAACGGGACACGACGAGCTCGTCTTCCTGCCGCTCGGCGGCGTGGGCGAGATCGGGATGAACGCCGCCCTCTACGGCTTCGGGCCGGAGAAGGGCCGCAAGTGGATCATGGTCGATTGCGGGATGGGCTTCGCGAGCGAGGAGGCGATGCCCGGCGTCGACCTCATGTTCCCGGACCTCACCTACATCGAGGAGCGGAAGAAGGACCTGCTGGGGATCTTCATCACCCACGCGCACGAGGACCATATCGGCGCGATCTCCGAGCTGTGGCCGCGCCTGAAGGTGCCGGTTTACGCCACCCGCTTCGCCAAGAGCCTGCTCGAGACCCGGCGCCTGTCGGAGCCGGGCGCGCCGAAGGTGGACCTGCGCGAGATCAAGCCGGGCCGCCGGGTGACGCTCGGACCGTTCGAGATCGACTACGTGCCGGTCTCGCACTCGATCCCCGAGTCGAACGCGGTGGCGATCCGGACGTCCGCCGGCCTCGTGCTGCACACCGGCGACTGGAAGATCGACCCGACGCCGATCCTCGGCGACGTGACCTCGGCCGAGGCGTTCCGCGCCATGGGCGACGAGGGCATCCTGGCGCTCGTCTGCGATTCGACCAACGTCGTCCGCGAGGGCTTCTCGCCGAGCGAGGCCGAGGTCGCCGCGACGCTCGCCAAGCTCATCGCCGTCGCGCCGCAGCGCGTGGCGGTGACGACCTTCGCCTCCAACGTCGCCCGCATCCGCGCCGTGGCCCTGGCGGCCAAGGCCTGCGGCCGCGAGGTGGTCGCGGTCGGCCGCGCCATGGACCGGGTGATCGACGTCGCCCGCGAATGCGGCTTCCTCGACGGCCTGCAGGACTTCCGCCGCGCCGATTCCTGGCGCGACCTGCCGCGCGACAAGGTCGTGGCGCTGCTCACCGGCTCGCAGGGCGAGCCGCGTGCGGCTTTGGCCCGCGTCTCCCGCAAGGATCACCCGGACATCGCGCTCGCCGCGGGCGATCAGGTGATTTTCTCATCGCGCGCCATCCCCGGCAACGAGCGCGAGGTCGGCGCGATCATCAACGACCTGATCGAGCAGGGCGTCGAGGTCATCACCGACCGGACCGAGCTGGTCCACGTCTCAGGCCACCCGCGCCGGGACGAGATGGCCGAGATGTACGCCTGGACCCGGCCGCAGACGGCGATTCCCGTCCACGGCGAGGCCCTGCACCTCGACGAGCACGCGCGCTTTGCCCGCGCCCACGGCGTCGACAACGTGGTCAAGGCCCGCAACGGCACCTTGATCCGCCTGAGCCCCGGCCGGCCGGAGATCATCGACCACGTGAAGTCGGGCCGCCTGTTCAAGGACGGCAACGTCCTGATCGACGGCAAGGACCGCGCGATCCCCGAGCGGCGCAAGCTCGCGCAGGCCGGCCTCGTCTCGGTGGCGATCGCCATCGACGAGAGCGGCGAGGTGCTGGGCGAGCCGGCGGTGGACATCATCGGCCTGCCCAACCGCGGCCGCGGCGGCGCGCCGCTGATCGACACCGTCGTCGATTCGGTCTCGCGCACGCTGTCCGGCCTGTCGAAGGGCAAGCGCCGCGACTCGGAGGCCGTCGAGAAGGCCGTCGACCGCGCCGTGCGCTCGGCCGTCAACGAGGTCTGGGGCAAGAAGCCCGCTTGCCACGTGCAGGTGGTCGAGGTCTGATCGCAATCGTCCCTCCCCCTGAAGCGGGGGAGGGTGGCCTTCGCGTGAGCGAAGGTCGGGAGAGGGGACCGCCATTCCAGGCACCGTCGCTCCCCTCTCCGGACTTAGCTCGCGGGCCGCCCTCTCCCGCAGAGGGGAGAGGGAAGGGCACGGTGAAGATCGGGAGAAACCAATGATCGGCCGGCTCAACCACGTCGCCATCGCGGTGCGCGACCTCGACGCCGCGTGCAAGGTCTACCGCGAGACGCTGGGCGCGACGCTGACGGCGCCGCTGCCGCAGCCGGAGCACGGCGTCACCGTCGTGTTCGTCGAATTGCCCAACAGCAAGATCGAGCTGATGGCGCCGCTGGGCGCGGATTCGCCGATCGCGAGCTTCGTCGAGCGCAACCCGGGCGGCGGCGTCCACCACGTCTGCTACGAGGTCGACGACATCATTGCGGCCCGCGACCGGCTGAAGGCCGAGGGCGCCCGCGTGCTCGGCACCGGGGAGCCCCGCATCGGCGCGCACGGCAAGCCGGTGCTGTTCCTCCACCCGAAGGACTTCCTCGGGACGCTGACCGAGCTGGAGCAGGTCTGATCCGGGTGAACGCATTCCTCAAGGCCGTGGCGCGCTCGACCCCGCGGACGCTCGGCGTGGTGCTCGTCCTCGTCGCCGCCTTCGTCGCGGTGGCGGTGCTGCAGTTCCGCCTGACGGTGTTCGGGGCGAGCGCCCTCTACTTCGTGGTGTGGTGGACGCTGCTCTTCGCGATCCTGCCGATCCGCAACCAGGCCGAGACCGACCCGGCTCGGGTGGTGCCGGGGCAGGACCCCGGCGCGCCCGCCGCGCCGCGTCTGCGCGAGAAGGCGATCTGGACGACGCTCGCCGCCGGCGCGGCCTTCCTGGTCGCGCTCGCGGCGTTTCCGCTGACGGGGCTCTAGCGCAACGTCCGCCTGCGCGGGCTGGTACTCGGATGGCCGGCGGCGTGCCGTCCATGTTTCGACCGCTGTCGGCCTGATTGGGAGGGTCGTCGGTGGTCTCGCAAAACAAAAAAGCAAGGCCTGAGGCCTTGCTTTTCTAGCAGTCAATCTGGCTCGACCTTTGATTGTCCTACGCATTGACTGCGTGGCGGTCGATTTTCCTCCCGAGACCCGGACCTTTGCGTGCCCTCTAAGGGGCTTCGCAACCATCGCGGGCCGCTTATAGGAACAACATTTCGTCCTGTCACCGGGTCGAAGAGAGAAATCTGCGTTTTTTCGCCGACAGGCCGCATGAATCGGCCTCCCGGCCCGCCGCCGGACGCTCGCGCGGGCGAAACTGGGCTCCGGCCGGCCCGAAAAATCCAAGCCGCTTGTGTTTTCCGGTTGCAGTGTGTTGTGTGCCCCCGGCAACGGGATCGGCGTCCGTGCGCGCCGCCCGCCCCGAGCCGCCCGCCGGAACCGTCAAAAGAAGCCCCATGCGTCTGTCCCGCTACTTCCTGCCGACCTTGCGCGAGACGCCCAAGGAAGCCGAGATCGTCTCGCATCGGTTGATGCTGCGCGCCGGCCTCGTGCGCCAGGAATCGGCCGGCATCTATGCGTGGCTGCCGCTCGGCCTGCGGGTGCTGAACAAGGTCTGCGACGTGATCCGCACCGAGCAGGACCGGGCGGGCGCGATCGAGCTGCTTCTGCCGACGATCCAGTCGGCCGAGCCGTGGCGGGAATCCGGCCGCTACGACGCCTACGGCAAGGAGATGCTGCGCATCAAGGATCGGCACGAGCGCGAGATGCTCTACGGCCCCACCGCCGAGGAGGTCGTGACCGGGATCTTCCGCGCGAGCGTGCGCTCCTACAAGGACCTGCCGAAGAACCTCTATCAGATCTCCTGGAAGTTCCGCGACGAGGTGCGGCCGCGCTTCGGCACCATGCGCTCGCGCGAGTTTCTGATGAAGGACGCCTACTCCTTCGACTTCGACCAGGCCGGCGCGCGCCACGCCTACAACCGGATGTTCGTCGCCTACCTGCGCACCTTCGCAGGGCTGGGCCTGAAGGCGATTCCGATGCGGGCCGACACCGGGCCGATCGGCGGCGACCTCAGCCACGAGTTCATCATCCTGGCCCAGACCGGCGAGAGCGAGGTGTTCTGCGACCGCGCCTACCTCGATTTCGAGATCCCGCCCGCCACCGTGGACTTCGAGGACGTCGCCGCCCTGCAGGGCCTCGTCGACGCCTGGACCTCGCACTACGCCGCCACCGACGAGATGCACGAGGCCGACGCCTTCGCCGAGGTGCCGGAGGAGAACCGCATGTCGGCCCGCGGCATCGAGGTCGGGCACATCTTCTACTTCGGCACGAAGTATTCTGAGCCGATGGGCGCCAAGGTCGCCGGCCCGGACGGGATCGAGCGCCCGGTCCACATGGGCTCCTACGGCATCGGCCCGAGCCGTCTCGTCGCCGCGATCATCGAGGCCTCGCACGACGAGGCCGGCATCGTCTGGCCCGATGCTGTCGCGCCGTTCGACGTGGCTTTGATCAACCTCAAGGTCGGCGACGCCGGCACCGACGCCGCCTGCGCCGAGATCCAGGCGACGCTGGAGGCCGCCGGCCTCAGCGTGCTCTACGACGACCGCGACGAGCGGCCGGGCGCCAAGTTCGCCACCGCCGACCTGATCGGCCTGCCTTGGCAGGTGGTGGTCGGTCCGAAAAGCCTGGCCGAGGGCAAGGTCGAGCTGAAGCGCCGCGCCGGCGGCGAGCGCGAGACCCTGGCGGCGGTGGACCTGATCGCGCGCATCCGGCGTGCCTGAGGCTCCCATGGCGGTCGCAGCCGAAACCGGGGCGAGCCCGCGCAAACCGGACGCCAAGCCGGGTGCCAAGCCGGCGTCGCGCGGCGGCGCGACCGCGCCGTTCGCCGCCTTCGAGTGGATCATCGCCGGCCGCTACCTCCGCGCGCGGCGCCGGGGCGGCGGCGTCTCGGTGGTGGCGTTCTTCTCGGTGCTGGGCATCGCGCTCGGCGTCGCGACGCTGATCATCGTGCTCTCCGTGATGAACGGCTTCCGCACCGAGCTGCTGTCGAAGATCGTCGGCATCAACGGCCACATCTTCGTCACCCCGATCGACCGCACCTTCACCGACTTCGCCGACCTGTCCGAGCGGCTCTCGAAGGTGGCGGGGGTGCGCGCCGCGATCCCGCTGGTCGAGGGCCAGGCCTTCGCTTCCTCGCCCTACGGCGGCAGCGGCGTGCTGGTCCGCGGCGTGCGCGGCGACGACCTCGGGGCGATCGGCGGCATCTCGAAATCCCTGCGCGGCGGCACGCTGGAGGGCTTCGACGACGGCTCGGGCGTGCTGATCGGCCGCCGGCTCGCCGACAGCCTGGCGATCCAGGCCGGCGACACCATCACCCTCTCGACGCCGAAGGGGGCGACCACGGCCTTCGGCACCGCGCCGCGGACTAAGAGCTACAATGTGAAGGCGATCTTCGAGATCGGCATGACCGAGTTCGATTCGACCTTCGTGTTCATGCCGCTCTCCGAATCGCAGGCGTTCTTCAACCGCGAGGGCGACGTCAGCCTGATCGAGATCTACATCGACAACCCCGACGCGGTCGCCGCCATGCGCGAGCCGCTGGAGATGGCGGCCGAGCGGCCGGTGCTGCTCACCGACTGGCGCCAGCGCAACCGCACCTTCTTCGGGGCGCTCGAGGTCGAACGCAACGTGATGTTCCTGATCCTGAGCCTCATCGTCGTGGTGGCGACGCTCAACATCGTCTCCGGCCTGATCCTGTTGGTGCGCGACAAGTCGAGCGACATCGCGATCCTGCGCACCATGGGCGCGACGCCGGGCACGGTAATGCGCGTGTTCCTGATCAACGGCGCGCTGATCGGCCTCGTCGGCACGCTGTCGGGCCTCGGGCTCGGCATCCTGATCACCTTGAACATCAAGCCGATCCAGCGGGTGCTGTTTCCCGGAGCCTGGGACCCGACGGTGCGGTTCCTCGCTGAGATCCCCGCCGAGATGAATCCTACCGAGATCACGGTCGTGGTGCTGACCTCGTTCCTGCTCGCGCTCGCCGCGACGGTCTATCCCTCCTGGCGCGCGGCCCGGCTCGATCCGGTGCAGGCGCTGCGCTACGGCTGAGCGGCATTCCCATGAGCGGAACCCCCGAGCCCGCCGGCATCCCGCCGGTGCCGGCCCTGTTCTTTTCCCGCGTCGAGCGGCGCTACGCGCAGGGCGACCGCGGCCTCGACATCCTGCGCGGGGCCGACCTCGCGATCTGGCCGGGCGAGCTGGTGGCGCTCGTCGCGCCGTCGGGCGCCGGCAAGTCGACGCTGCTGCACCTGGCCGGCCTGCTGGAGCGGCCCGACGGCGGCGAGGTCTATGTCGGCGGCCAGCCGACCGCGGCGATGAAGGATGCCGAGCGCACGCGCTTCCGGCGCGAGGAGATGGGCTTCGTCTACCAGTTCCATCACCTGCTGCCGGAGTTCTCGGCGCTGGAGAACGTGGTGATGCCCCAGCTCATCCGCGGCCTCGGTCGCAGCGAGGCGAAGGCGCGGGCCACCGAGCTCCTGAGCTTCCTCGGCCTCAAGGACCGTCTCGTCCACCGCCCGGCGGAGCTCTCGGGCGGCGAGCAGCAGCGCGTCGCCATCGCCCGCGCCGTCGCCAACGGGCCGCGCCTGCTGCTCGCCGACGAACCCACCGGCAACCTCGACCCCTCGACCGCGGGCCACGTCTTCTCGATCCTGCTCTCGCTGGTGCGCGCCTCCGGCCTCGCGGCGCTGATCGCGACCCACAACATGGATCTCGCCGCCCGCATGGACCGCCGGGTCACGATCCGCGACGGGCTGATCGAGCAGTTGGACTGAAGCCGAGGACGCCGGTGTCGCCGCCTCGTGGCGGCGCGGTCACGCGTCATCCCATTTCGGCACGGATGCACGTTCGCGTTGCAACCGAAACGCGGAGTCGCGGATTACTCGCTTGAAGACGCGGAAACGCGTCGTCCGCGACCGGTGCCGACGCGCCGGGAACGCTGCCCAGGCGAGATCCAGATCCATGTCGACGACGTCCGTTGCTCCCGCCCTCACGCTCGTGGCTTTGCTCGGCCTTGCCGCCCCCCTTGCTACTCCGACCGCTGCCTCGGCCGCCTCGGCGACCACCGCCGCGGTGACCAAGGTCGCCGACGTGACCCCGCCGGCTCGCACGGTCTCGGCGAACGAGGGCGAGGAGGATGGCGGCACCTGCAGCCGCATGCGCCGCCGCCTCTGGGTTGAGGGCGAGGGCTGGATCGTTCGCCGCATCACCACCTGCCGCTGAACCGGATCGACGCCGGACAGGTTCGATTTGGGTTCGTTGCGCGAATCTGTGCGCAACACCGCCCGGCGCAGGGTTTAAGCAGTCTTCGCACGTAGCTCGCCGCCCCGAACCGGAACGAGATCGCCGAAACCGGGGTTTGCCCGGAAAGTCAGCGTTCCGTCCGGAGTTCCGATCCATGGCCCGTCACCGCCCGTCGCTCGCCGCTTCGTTCGTCCTTTCCGCCGCCCTGTCCCTCGGTGCCGGGGCGGCGAGCGCTGAGACCGTCCGCGTCACGCCCTACGGCGACGGCGCGGCCTATGCCGGCCAGGGCGGCTACGGTTTTGCCGACGAGGCGGTGCGCGGCGCCTATGTCGGCGCGCCCTTCAGCAGCGTGCCCTCGCCCAACCGCATCGTCCCGGCGCCGTGGAGCTACGGCACCTACGGTGTGCCGACGATCTCCGGATTGCGCGAGGCGCCGGTGGCCGCGCCGAGCGTGACCGTAGTCAACCCGGGCGAGCGCGCCGTCGCCCGCCCCGGACGCGGCCCCCGCATTCTCTCGCGCGGCCGCGACGGCGCCTGGACCTCCGGCGGGCGGGTCCAGACCGGCAACGGCGTCTCCGTCGTCACGGTCTCCGTCCCGCACCGCTGAGCTTCAGGCGTCTTCCGCCCGCGTGAGCGCCGCGTACCACGCGGCGTAGGGCGAGTCGCGTGGGTTGCGCCCGCCCTGATCCTCGGCCCCGTCGCCCCACCACACCGGCCCGCGCTCGCCGAGCGCCTCCTTGGCGGCCTGGACCGCGTCGCGGGCGCTCCGCATCAGCTCGGCCGCGCCGGCCTCGCCCTTGCGCTTCGCGCGCTTGGCCGCCCCGACGGCGCGGCGTGCATCCATCAATTCATCGACATGGCGCTGCCGGGTCTCCTCGGGTAGGCGCGGATCGCTGCAGCGCCACAGCCGTCCGCCGACGACGAAGTAGCGGCCGTCCGGCGTGCGCGGGTAGGGTGGGGCCCCGGTCCCGATCGACTTCTTCGCTGTGGTCACATGCCTCTCCCGTCGGCGCGCCAGGGTCGTCGCGCGGCGTCGGCGGTTGCGCCGCCTCGTACGATCCTGCGATCCACGTTCTGCGCGTATCTCGCTGAGACTGCATCTTAAGGTTTTTCAGGCCATCTCGTGCGACGCCAGTTTCCACCGGTATCGCGCGCCATGCACATCGTCATCGTCGATTCGAGCCGCGTCGTCCTCAAGGTCATCACCGGGCTGCTGGAACCGCGCGGGCACGTCATCAACACGTTCACCGATTCCGCCGCCGCCTGCGCTTTCCTCGAGGAGACGCCGAGCGTCCGGGTGCTGATCACCAGCCTCGAAGTCCGCCCGATGACCGGGTTGGAGCTGTGCTGGTCGGCCAGGCTGCTCGCCGAGGCGCGCCGCCCGCTCTACGTGATCACCATGTCGTCGGCGCGCAACGCCCGGAACCTCGCCGAGGCCCTCGACAGCGGCGCCGACGACTTCATCGAAAAGCCGCCGGGCGCCGAGGAGCTGCATGCGCGCCTGCGCGCCGCCGAGCGGCTGACCACGATGCAGGACGAGTTGATCCGCCTCGCCGAGACCGACTCGCTCACCGGCCTGCTCAACCGCCGCGCCTTCTTCGCCCGCGTCGGAGCCGTCGCGGAGCGCGCCGGCAACCACGGCACCCTGTCGGCCGTGTTCGCCGACATCGACCACTTCAAGCGCATCAACGACGAGCACGGCCACGACGTCGGCGACGCCGCGATCCGCGCCGTCTCCGATCTCCTCGGCGCACAGGGGATCGCCGGGCGCCTCGGCGGCGAGGAGTTCGCGGTGGTGCTGCCCGGGCTCTCGCTCGCGGCGGCGGAGGCCGTCGCGGGGCGGCTGCGCCTCCAGATCCGGGACCTGCGCATCCGCGGGACGCGCGGCCCCGTGCGCCTGACCTGCAGCTTCGGCGTCAGCACCTGGTGCGAGGGCGACAGCGTCACCGCGCTCACCAAGCGCGCAGACATCGCCCTCTATGAGGCCAAGACCACCGGGCGCGACCGCGTCGTCTCGGCGGAGACCGACATCGTGCTCGCGCGCGCCGGCTGACGCCGCCCGCGGGTCCGACGCCAGATGTCCTTGCGGAGCGAGGCGGGCGGGCGTACCTCGCCAGTCTTCGCAGGGCGGGCGCGGACACGATCGCGCCGGATTTCGCAGCGATTCGCCTGCGTTAAGGTTGATCGCGCTGTGCCTGCGCGAGACACGCGTTAAGTATAAGCCTCGCGCCATATGTGATTTCGACACAAGTCCGAGGCCGAAAACCCCAGGATTCGTCTGGAACGAGTCTTGAAACACCTTCTCCGACCCCGGCGGAATTGTGCCATGCCGGGAAAAGATGGGGTGTGCGGGATGAGTATGGCCGTTGACGTCCTGGTTTTCGACGAGCCCCAGGAGATGAATCCCGCCTTCCGCGCGACGCTGGAGCACATGCCGGCGCTCCACACGATCGGCGAGGCCGACCTCGACCGGGTCGACCCGGCCAACGTCGTCGCGCTGATCTTCCTCGACGAGACGCGGCTGGCGGACGGCCTCGGCCACCTCGCCGACCTCAAGGCACGCCTGCCGGCCCTGAAGACGCTGGTGGCGTTCCAGGCGTTGAATGCGGCCGACCTCGACGCCCTGCTCCGGGCCGGGGCCGACGCCTTCGTGGCGCGCTCCGCCGCCCCGCGCGACCTCTGCAACGCCGTGCTGGCCCTCGCCGAGGGCGCCCTGCAGCTGATCGCCCGCGCCGAGGTCGAGGCCGAGCCGGTCTCCGCCGCCGCCGAGCCGGCCGACGGCCTCGGGCTGACCCCGCGCGAGGCCGAGGTGCTGCGCTTCCTCAGCGCAGGCTTCAGCAACAAGGAGGTCGCGCGCCGCCTGATGCTCTCGGTCCGCACGGTGGAGACCCACCGCCTGAACCTGCGGCGCAAGACCCAGACCGGCCGGTTGAAGGACCTGGTCTCGCTCGCCCGGCAACTCGGCCTCGCGCCGGTGCTCGACGCGGAGACCAGCCGGCGCGGCGTCGAAGCGCCTCGGACGAACACGGGCGAAGGTCCGGCGCGCCACTGAGCGCGCCGCGACCCGGCCGCGCGGCCGGTTCGCTCAGGCGCGCGCCAACTCCGCGCTCGCAGCGGTCGTCCTCGCCTTGGCCGACTTTCCCGCCTTGGCCGCCGTCTTCGTCTTGCTTGCCTTCGTCTTGCTTGCCTTCGTCTTGTTCGCCTGCGTTTTCGCCGGCTCGGCCGCCTTGGCCGCCGTCTTCCTCGCCTTGCCGGCCTTCGCCTTCGAAGCCGTCGGCGCGTCCGCGGTGAGCCGGTTCTGCAGCAGGCTCAGCACCGCCGCCTCTTCGGGGCGCAGGCTGCTGAGATCCTCGACCAATTCGCTCTCGACCGCCTCCTTCACCTGAAGCAGCAGGGCGCCTTCGAGGTAGCAGTCGATGATCTGCGGGTGGATGTAGCACTTGCGGCAGATGGTCGGCGTGTTGCCGAGCCGCCCGGCGACGCTCTCGATCGCCGCGCGAACGTTCTTCTTGGCGCCGGCCTCGCCGTCGAAGGCCTCGAACTCGCGCAACGCCAGCGCCGCCAGCACCGTGCCGGCCCAGGTGCGAAAATCCTTCGCCGTGATGTCCTGCCCCGAGATCTCGCGCAGGTAGGCGTTGACGTCCGAGGAGGTCACGTCGCGCGGCTGCCCCGCCTCGTCGACGTACTGGAACAGCTCCTGGCCCGGCAGATCCTGGCAGGCCTTGACGATCTTGGCCACGCGCCGGTCCTTCACCGACAGGTCCCAGGTCTTGCCGCTCTTGCCCTTGAAGCGGAACGTCATCTCCGCGCCCTCGACCTTGACGTGCGGGTCCCGCAGCGTCGTCAGCCCGTAGCTCTTGTTGGCCCGGGCGTAGTCGTCGTTGCCGACGCGGATCAGCGTCGTCTCCAGCAGGTGCACCACGGTGGCGAGCACCTTCTCGCGCGACAGGCCCTTGCGCCGCATGTCGGCGTCGATGCGCGTGCGGATGCCGGGCAGGGCGTCGGCGAAGGCCATGATGTGGCTGAACTTGGTCGAGTCCCGCGCCGCCCGGAAATCGGGATGGTAGCGGTACTGCTTGCGCCCCTTGGCGTCGCGCCCGGTCGCCTGGATGTGGCCGTTTCGGCGCGGGCAGATCCATACGTCGGTGTAGGCCGGCGGGATCGCGAGCGACTTGATCCGCTGGACCTGCGCCTTGTCGCGGACGGGGGCGCCCTTGGCGTCGACGAAGCGGAAGCCCGTGGCGGTCTTCTTCCGGGTCAGGCCGGGCATGGTGTCGTCGACGTAGGCGAGCCCGGCCTCGGCGGCCGCGTCGCGCGGGTCGACGACGGTGCCGGCGGTCTCGTCCGATGCCATCAGCTCCGCTCCCATCGGCCCTGCTCCTCCCTGCGAAAGCCTGGCCTCAACCGGGGCCGGACCGGCCCTGTTCCGGCGCTTGCGTATCCGCCGCACACGGATGCCCGCCCGTGTTAGAGGTCGGCCCGATGGACGCCGCCGACTCCCCCGCCCCCGCTGCGCCGATGCGGCGCCTCGCCTTCGTCGTCACCGAGGACTGGTTCTTCGCCTCGCACTTCCTGCCGATGGCGCGGGCGGCGGTGGCGATGGGCCTGTCGGTCGCCGTGGTGACGCGGGTGCGCGAGCACCGCGCGGCGATCGAGGCGACGGGCGCTCGGGTGGTCGCGTTGGAGGCGGAGCGCTCCAGCCTCAACCCGATGGCCGCCGGCTACGCGGCCGGGCAGCTTGCGGCGATCCTGAAGGCCCTGAACCCAGACATCGTCCACTGCATCGCGCTGCGCGGGATCCTCGTCGGCGGCACGGCGGCGGCGATGGCCAACATCCCGGCCCGCGTCTACGCGCTCACCGGCCTCGGGCTGATCGGCGCGCGCGGCGACGCCGCCGGCCGCCTCGCGCGCACGGCGCTCCGCCACCTGATCCGCGGGCCGCTGGCCTCCAAGCGCACCCGCTTCCTGTTCGAGAACCCGGACGACGCCGCCGCCCTCGGCCTCGACCCGGCCGACACCGCGGTGACGATCGTCGGCGGCGCCGGAGTCGACCCAAACGCGTTCGTGCCGGCGCCGCTGCCGCCCCACCCACCGCTGCGCGTGGCGATCGTCGCGCGGATGCTGTGGTCGAAGGGGATCGACGTCGCCGTCGAGGCGGTGCGGCTCGCCCGCGCGCAAGGCGCGGCGGTCGAACTCGCCCTGCACGGCGCCCCCGACGCCTCGAACCGCCGCGCGATCCCCGAGGCGACGTTGCGCGACTGGTCCCGCGACGGCGTCGCCTGGCTCGGGCCGACGCGCGACGCGGCCGCGGCCTTCGCCGCCGCGCATGTCGGCTGCCTGCCCTCGCGGGGCGGGGAGGGCCTGCCGCGTACCCTGCTCGAGGCCGCCGCCTGCGGCCGGGCGCTCGTGACCACCGACGTGCCGGGCTGCCGCGCCCTGGTGCGCGACGGCGTCGAGGGCCTTGTCGTCCCCCCGGACGACGCGCCGGCCCTGGCCGCGGCCCTGGTGCGCCTTGCCCGCGACCCGGCCCTCGTCGCGGGTCTCGGCGCCGCGGCCCGCCGACGGGTCGTCGAGGACGGGTTCTCGGAGGCCGCGGTGTCCGCGGCCGTCTCCGGCCTCTACCGCGAGCTGCTGGGCTCATGATCGCGAGCAAAGACGCCGACGCCTTCATCCGCGCCAACACCCGCCTGCTGCCGGTGGCGCATGCGCCGGAGTTGGTGATCCACGTCGCCGACGAGGCGACGGAGCTGTGGCAGAAGACCGAGGACGAACTGGCCGAGATCGGCCTGCCGCCGCCGTTCTGGGCCTTCGCCTGGGCCGGCGGCCAGGCACTCGCCCGCTACCTCCTCGACAACCCAGAGGTCGTCGCCGGGCGGCGCGTGCTCGACTTCGCCTCCGGTTCCGGCCTGGTGGCGATCGCCGCGGCGAAGTCCGGCGCCGCCTCGGTGCTCGCCAGCGACCTCGACCCCTTCGCCATCGCCGCGATCCCGCTCAACGCCGCCGCCAACGGCGTCGCCGGCCGGATCACCGCGACGGCGGCCGACCTGGTCGGCACCGTGCCCGACGTCGACCTCGTGCTCGCCGCCGACATCTTCTACGAGCGCGACCTCGCCGCCGCGGTGGGCGGCTGGCTCGGGCGCCTGCACGCTGCCGGCACCACGGTGCTGCTCGGCGATCCCGGCCGCAGCTACCTGCCGCGCGCCCGCCTCGAGGCGATCGCCAGCTACGCCGTGCCGGTGACGCGGGCGCTGGAGGATGCCGAGATCAAGCAGAGCCACGTCTGGCGGTTCGTCGGGTGATCCGGTGGGCGCCGCCGCCGGGTCGCGTTGGCAGAAGGCAACCGGCGCCACCTCGAGTAGTATTCGTTTGGCCGTCCAGCGGTTGTATCCGTGGATATGGCCACTATTGGGCGGTGAAAGAAAGCATTCACGTGATCGATCGTGGTTTTTCGATCGGCGGCCAAGAAAATTGTGGGTTGATTAATGTCGGTCGGGCAATTTCCGCATCGGCCACCGGTGCGGTCTGCGGGGCATGGACCGGAAGATGAACGATCCTAAGGCCTACGTGACACTGTCCGCCGGCGCCGCGATCTTCGAGGAGGGCGAGCCCGGCGCGTTCGCCTAACCTGATCGTCGCGGGGCGGGCCGCGCTCTTCCTTCGGCGCGACGGCGTCGAGGTGTCGATCGCCGAGCGCGCCGCCGGCGAGATCGTCGGCGAGATGGCGCTGCTCGATGCCGGCCCGCGCTCCGCCTCGGCGCGGGCGATCGAGGATTGCATCCTCGTCTCGGTCTCCGAGGAGCAGATCCGGCATCGCCTGCACAATGCCGACCCGATCCTGCGCCTGTGCTTCGGCGTCATCATGGCCTGCTGCCGGGATGCCGTGGCGCTGCCGAGGCCGAACGGTACGGTCGCGCCGAACGGTAGGGTCGCGCCGACGCGAGCCGCCGGCGCCCATTTTTCGCCGTCGCTGAAGGCGGATTTCGAGGCCTCGATCGACGCGATGATGACGGAGCGCGCGCTGCGCCTCGCGCTGAACCGCAACGAGTTCGAGCTGTACCTGCAGCCGATCGTCCACCTCGGGACGGAGGCGCTCGCCGGCTTCGAGGCCCTGATCCGCTGGCGCCATCCCGAGAAGGGCCTCGTGCACCCGATGGCGTTCATCCCGGTCGCGGAAGCGAGCGAACTGATCGTCGAGATCACCCAATGGGTCGTCTGCGAGGTCGGGCGGATCATGCCCGAGATCATGAGGGCGGCCCTGCAGAACCCGGCCGCCACCGACGGGCCGCTGTTCCTTTCGATCAACGTCGGCGGCCACGACCTCGCCCGGGCGAGCTTCCCCGAGATGGTCGGCGAGATGCTGCGCAGCACCGGCATCGCCCCGTCGACGCTGAAGCTCGAGATCACCGAGACCACGGTGATGCGCGATCCCGTGGGCGCCACGGAAGCGCTCAGCCAGTGCCGCGAGGCGGGCATGGGCGTCGCCATCGACGACTTCGGCACCGGCTACTCGTCGCTGAGCGACCTCTCGAAGCTGCCGATCACCACCTTGAAGGTCGATCGCGAGTTCGTGCGCGCGATGCTCACCACCCCGTCCAACCGCAAGATCATCCAGACGATCCTGCGGCTCGCCGACGAGATCGGCATCCCGGTGGTCGCCGAGGGCATCGAGGAGCCGGCCGAGGCCGACGCCCTCGCCGAGATGGGCTGCGCCTACGGCCAGGGCTACCGTTTCAGCCGCCCGGTGCCGCTCGCGGAGACCCTCGCCCTGACCAAGGCCTGGCGACTCGCGCCCTACGATGCGGCGCTGATCGTCGCGCCGTAGCCGCTCGCACCGGTCGTCGGGGCGGGCGGGGATGCGCGATTTCGCGAAGTTCGGTTAAGGATCCTCCGATACAGCGGATGCGAAAGCCGCGCCGCGCACCGGCGCTCGGAGGTTGACGGTTTTGGGCGACGACGATCCCGATCACGACCGGCAGGGCGCCGTCTCGGGCGATGCCCCCGCGGCCGGCACGCCCCCGTCGGACGGTCAGCCGCCGGCCTGGGAGATCGTACTGCCCGAAGAGGGCGCGACGGAAGATCTCGGGCTGTTCCTGGCAGAGTTCCTGATGCCGGGCGACCTCGTCGCGCTCTCGGGCGGCCTGGGCGGTGGCAAGACCACGCTCGCGCGCGCGCTGATCCGCGAATTGGCCGGCGACCCGGACCTCGAGGTTCCAAGCCCGACCTTCACCCTGATCCAGCCCTACGAGGGCCGGCTCGGCGCGATCGTCCACGCCGACCTCTACCGCCTGCGCAGCGCCGACGAGCTGGTCGAGCTCGGCTTCGACGAGATGACGGATTCCGCGATCACCCTGGTCGAGTGGCCCGAGCGGCTGCCGCCGCGCGAGGGGCCGGTGCTCTCGATCGACCTGTCGCTCCGGCCCGAGTTCGGCGAGGGCTCGCGGTTCGCGCGCATCTCCGGCACCGAGGGCATGCGCGCCCGCCTCGATCGCGCGCGCGCGGTCCGCGCGCTGCTCGCCCGCAGCGGCTGGGACGAGGCGACGCGCACCCTGATGCAGGGCGACGCGTCGTCGCGCGCCTACGAGCGCCTGACCCATCCCGACGGCCGCTCGGCGGTGCTGATGATCTCGCCGCCGCGGGCCGACGGCCCCCCGGTGCGCGACGGCAAGCCCTACAGCGCCATCGTCAAGCTCGCCGAGAGCGTCCACGCCTTCGTCGCCATCGACCGGGGGCTGCGGGCGCTGGGCTTCTCGGCGCCGCGCATCTACGGCGAGGACCTCGACACCGGCCTGCTGATCCTCGAAGACCTCGGCATCGAGCCGGTGGTCGACGCCGCCGGCCCGCGGCCCGAGCGCTACGCCGAGGCGACGCGCCTGCTGGCCAAGCTCCACGCCGTCGAGTTGCCGGGCGTGCTGCCGGTGGCCGAGGGCATCGACCACGTGCTGCCGACCTACGACGCCGGGGCGCTGCTGTTCGAAACCGAGCTGCTGCCGGACTGGTACGCCCCGGCGCTGCGCGGCGTGACGCTCTCGCCGGAGGCGCGGGCCGAGTTCGGCGCGCTGTGGGCCGAGGTTCTGGAGGGCGCCGTGCCCGCCCGCCCGACCTGGACTTTGCGGGACTACCATTCCCCCAACCTGATCTGGCTGCCCGAGCGCGACGGATTGGAGCGCATCGGCGTGATCGACTTCCAGGACGCGGTGCTCGGCCACCCGGCCTACGACGTCGCCTCGCTGCTCCAGGACGCGCGGGTCGACGCCAACGCCGAGTTCGAGCTCCGGCTGCTCGGGCTCTACGCCCGCGAGCGCCGCGCCCGCGACACGGCCTTCGACGTGCAGGGCTTCGCCACCGCCTACGCCATCCTGGCGGCGCAGCGTGCCACCAAGATCCTCGGCATCTTCGCGCGGCTGAACCTCCGCGACGGCAAGCCCGCCTACCTCGCCCACATCCCGCGGATCGAGGGCTACCTCGCCCGCAACCTCGCCCATCCGGCCCTGGCTTCGCTGCGCGATTGGCACCTGCGGCACCTGCCCGGGCTGCTCGCACCCGCCGAGCCGCCCGCCGAGCCCGCCTGAGCCGCCCTCCGACCCCTC
>NZ_VRUW01000190.1:0-2338 GCF_008039475.1 Methylobacterium sp. WL12
TACGATGCGCTGACGACCGCGCAGCAGACCTTCTCGTCGTCGAGTGGGATCGGCGGCGTCGCGGCGCCCTACACAACCAGCGTGGTTGGCTTCACGCAGGACATCATCGCCGCGCAAGGGGCGGCGGCGGCCAACGCCGCGAACCTCGATGCCGGGCAGAGCGTGGCGCTTTCCACTGCGCAGGGTCGGTTCGCCAAGAGCGCAGGCGTCAACGTGGACGAGGAGATGTCGAACCTCATCGCTCTGCAGACGGCATATTCCGCCAACGCCCGCGTGCTCACCGCCGCCCGCGACATGCTCGATACCCTCCTGCGGATCTGAGGGACACCATGACCACGATCAGCCCCTTCGCTGCCGGCGCCTACATCAACACGCGCTCGACCTCGCAGCTGCTCTCGTTGAAGGGCCAACTCGACACCCTATCGACACAGCTCGCTACCGGACGCACCGCCGAGACCTATGCCGGTCTCGGCGCTGGGCGCAGCACCAGCCTGACGGCGCGCGGGACCCTGAGCGCGTTGGACGGCTACGATGCCGGCATTACCAGCGCGCAGACCCGGGTCACGCTCGCCTCCACCAGCCTGCAGCAGATTGCGGCGCTGACGAACAGCCTGCGCAATGGCATCGCCGTGAGCCCACAGCCGGCGACTGGCATCTCCGTCACGCCACAGCTCGCGCAAGCCAACCTCGACGGCGCGCTCGACGCGCTGAACCAGAGCGCGGCCGGGCAATACCTGTTCGGCGGCCGCGCCACCGACGCGGCTCCGGTGAAGTCGACGAACGTCATCCTGAACGGCGACAAGACCACGACTCCACCGCAGGACGGCCTCGTCACGCTGGTCGCCGAGCAGAAGGCGGCCGACCTCGGGACCGGCGGACTCGGGCGCCTCCAGCTCGGTCCGATCGTCGCCGGAAACACATTCCAGCTGTCCGAGGACCAAGGCGACGCGACCGGCGAGACTCGCGCGAACTTCGGGTTTGGTATCGCCGCGACGCCGACGGTCACTGGGGCGATCAAGGTCAAGGAAACGCAGAAAGCCAATCCCGCGGAATTGATAGGCCTCGACCCTGCGCCGGCCGCCGGCGAGAGCTTCCGCGTGACGCTCAACCTCGCCGACGGTAGCCAGAAATCCTACGACCTCACGGCGAGCACCAGCGCTTCAGTTGGCTCAACGACAGAGTTCGGCGTCTTTGGTACCGCCAACGATGCGAAAAATGGGCTGAAAGTGTTCGCGGCTGCACAAGGTGGCGTTGTTGCGAGCGTGCAGAGCGGCAAGCCGACAGGGTTCGACAATGCACCTGTCGCCGGCGATAAATTCCGTGTTACGGTCAAGCTCGCCGACGGCACCCAGAAATTCTACGACCTCACAACGAGTACGACCGTTCCTTCAGGCTCGACCACCGCGTTTGGCGTCTACGGCACCGCGGCTGCGGCGAGAGACGGGTTAAATGCGTTTGCGGCTGCGCAGGGTGGCACTGTCACCGGCGTGCAAAGCGGCAACGCGCCGGCCCTGACTGCGACCTTCGGCAAGGGCGCCTATGCTGCCTACGATATCAGCCTCTCGGGTCAACCGACGGCCGGCGACAGCATCACGATCCAGCTCGCGCTACACGACGGCAAAATGACCAGCGTCATGCTGACCGCGGGCACGATCAACTCCAATGGCTCGACGGGCACCTTCGCCATCGGCACCGACGTTGCCACGACAACAGCCAACCTCAAGGCCGCGCTCGCCACAGCGCTGGCCGCCGCCGCCGCTGGCCCGCTATCGGCGAGCTCGACCACGCGGGCTTCGGAAGACTTCTTCTCCGCCTCGACCGCCTCCGGCCAGGCGCCCAAGCGCATCGACCTTACTCCCGGCAAGCCGCCAACCTACCAGAACGCAGCTTCGACCAGCACCGTGATCTGGTACCAGGGCGACGCCGCGAACACCGACCCTCGCGCCACCGCCTCGATCCGCGCCGGGGCCAACCTCGACGTCGCGCTCGGCGCACGGGCCAACGAGGTGCCGATCCAGAAGGCGCTCGCGGGCTTTGCCGCGCTCGCCGTGGACAGCCTCGCCGACCCCAAGGCCACCACCACCCCCGGCCGGCTCGCCGCTCTGAGCAGCAAGACCTACGATCTCTTGGGCAAGGCGTCGAACGATCCGAGCCTGGAGGCGATCGCCACCGATTTCGGGCTGGCCGCAAGCACGTTGAACTCCGCGAAGTCGCAGAACGCCGCGACCCGGCTGACGTTGCAGAACGTCGTCGACGGCGTCGAGAGTGCGCCGATCCAGGAGGTGGCCGCCAAGCTGCTCGAGGTTCAGAACCGGCTTCAGGCGAGCTACCAGATCAC
>NZ_VRUW01000191.1:0-2264 GCF_008039475.1 Methylobacterium sp. WL12
GCTCGAAACCCAGCTCGGCGCCCCGATCCGCTGGGAGGCCGCGCTGCCGGCCCTGCCCGATCCCCTGCCGATCGTCGCCGAGGACGGCACCCCCCTGGCCTCCCTCGCCTTCCGCACCTGCATCGACCCGCCGGCCGTCGCCGCGCCGCCTGTGGCTGCGCGCGGGACCAAGGGGAACGGCAAGAGGGACGCCAAAGGAAATCGCAAGGGCAACGCGACCGAGACCGCCCCGGCGGACGCCGCGGCGAACACGAACGAAGCCGGCAAAGAAGCGACGCCCGCGGCGGTGCGAAGGCCGGCGAAGCCCGCGCCGCGCAAGGATGCGGCCCCGAAGGCCCCACCCGGCTTCCACGTTCCCCAGGGTGCCATCGCCGAGTAGGCACCGGGCCTTTGGCGGATGTGCGAACACGGGTCCCACCAGCCCGATCGAAGGATGCGAACGACCATGGCGGAGATGACGGCACCGGCGGTGATCGCGGCGCTCGGGCTGCAACCGCACCCGGAGGGCGGGCACTACCGCGAGACCTTCCGCGATCCGCGCACGGTCGAGGGGCGCTCTGTCGGCAGCGCGATCTACTACCTGCTCGACGTCGGCGAGGTTTCGGCCTGGCATCGCGTCGACGCCGCCGAGATCTGGCACTGGCACGCGGGCGCGCCGCTGGTGCTCACGGTGAGCCCGAACGGCCACGACGCCGCCGCCCACCATCTCGGCCCCGACCTCCTCCGCGGGCAGCGGCCGCAGCTGGTCGTGCCGGAGGGCCACTGGCAGACGGCGACGAGCCTTGGCGCCTGGACGCTCGTCGGCTGCACGGTCTCCCCGGCCTTCGACTTTTCGGGTTTCGAGATGGCCCCAGCGGACTGGCGCCCGACGCCGCGGTGAGCTCGGGTGCGCTTCCTTCCCTCTCTGCGAGGGAAGGAAGCGCCGGCGGCTACCCCACCCCGCGTGAGGCCCGCAGCGCGATCAGAGCGCCGGCGACGATGAGCGCGCAGGCGATGCCGAGGACCGGGGTCGCGGCGGCGTAGCCCGAGGCGACGAGGATCAGCGTCGAGAGCACCGGCGCGGCGTAGGCCGCGACGCCGAGCAGGCGAATGTCGCCGCGCTTGCAGCCAATGTCCCACAGGTAGAACGCGGCCCCGACCGGCCCGAGGCCCAGGGCGACGACGGCGGCCCATTGCAGGGCGCCCTCCGGCCAAGTCGTCGTCTCCCACACGCGATGGCAGGCGAGGCTCAAGGCGGCGGTGGCGAGGCAGAAGCCTGCGACCGCATCCGTCGGCACCGTGCCGACCCGGCGCGACAGCACCGAGTAGCCCGCCCAGACGAAGGCGGCGGCGAGCGAGGCCGCGTAGCCGGGCAGCGCCGCATCGTCGAAGCGAAACGCGCCGCGGCCGAGGAACAGCACGACGACGCCCGCGAGCCCGAGGAGCGCGCCGACGAGGTGGCCGGGCCGCAGTCCGCCTGCCCCGGGGAGCCGCGCCGAGAACAGAACGATCAGCAGCGGCCAGAGGTAGTTGATCAGCCCGGCCTCGGCCGGCGGTGCCAGGCGCAGGGCGGCGAAGTACAGGGCGTGGTAGCCGAACAGCCCGCCGACCCCCAGCGCCCAGACCGGCCAGGGCTGGCGAAGCGCCGCGAGCCCGGCCGCGACCCCGCCCCGGCGCGCGAACCAGCTCGCGCAGCCGACGAGTCCGCCCAGCGCGAAGGTCATCGCTGCGAGCTGGAACGGCGGCACCGTGCCGGACGCGGCGGTAAACAGCGCCAGGAGCGACCACAGCAGGATCGCGCCGCAGCCGACGAGGGTGGCGGAGGAGGAAGCGATCACGCGAGACCCGTGCTCAGGAAAGGAAGAATGCTTTCCCACGGACCTGCGAGCGAAGGCAACCCGGCCTGAGAGGAGGGGCGTGTCGATCCGCTTTCCCTAATAAAGCGGGCAGGGCGAGGGCCGATGCCGACTTGCCTTTCGGAAACCCATTGGCGGCACCTTCGTCATCCCGGGGCCGCGCAGCGGAGCCCGGGATCCAGAAACGCTGGTCGAGCCGGACTTTGCACCGTCGGCGGTTCTGGATTCCGGGCTCGCCTGCGGCGCCCCGGAATGACGGTGCGGTACCATCTACAAACGCCCTGCCCGCAGCGAGGGGAGGGAGGTGGCGCCTCACCCCGCCGCAAAACCCTCCGCGTCGCGCGCCTCCCGCAGGAACCCGATCAGCCGCTCCGCCAGGATCGCCGGGGGGCGGGCCGGGCGGATCAGCAGGGTCGCGATCGGCAGGGA
>NZ_VRUW01000192.1:0-2248 GCF_008039475.1 Methylobacterium sp. WL12
GCGATGATCCCCTCGTCAGCCTGCCCACCCTCGCAGCCTGATCGTCCCGGCCCAAGCCGGTGATCGTGGTGGCCCTCACCAAGCTACACCACGCCCAGGGACACGACCGGCCGAGATGCAGGGTGTCGTCGGACGAGCCAAAAGAAAGTCGGGCGCCATATGACTGCACCCGACCCTCTATTGCTGCTCGGCTTCGAATCCAGGCCTACCTGTCAGGCTGACAGGAAGAAGCCGTTTTCGATCACGCCCACGAGGTGAACTTGAGCCTCAGGGGATTCGGCAATCGCCACCGCTACCGCGCCCCGCGTTCCACCACCGTTGAGATAATCGACCCACCCTTTGAGGCCCGCTGCCTCCGCGGGACGATCAAGCGCATTCACGTAAAGAGAGTTGACGTAGGTCGCGTTGTCCGCAGATCCTGCAGCCTTGCTCTCTGCAGAGTTGAGAAATGCGTTCGCTGCATCGGTGATCGAACCGCCGCTCTTGAGATAGTTCGACCAGTTTTGCAGGCCACCCACGTCTGGCGCGCGATCAAAGATCCCATAGTAGAGCCGGGCCGCCTGCGCAGCCGACGCATCCGTCACGACGACACCATGAGCGAACTGCGGCTGCAAGGTATTCAGAAATTCTGGCGACTGTGAAAAGCTCAATGCGACGTCTGCACGCCCCCCGCCTGTACCCAGGAAGCTGACGTAGTTATTCAACCCAGCCTGATCAGGCTCCCGACCCAGCGTGGTCCGGTAGAGCTGAGTGACGAACTGAACATCCGTAGCAGCTCCCGAGCGTGCCTGACCTTCGGGAGAAGCCAGGAACGAGGCAGCCATGTCACGGAGCGAGAACCCGGCATTCGCCGCAGCGGTATTGATCTCATACCCGAGGGAGTCGGGCACACGGCCGAGGAGGCCCTGATAGAGGGCATAGACTTTGCCGGCGTTGCCCGAGGTATCCGTTACCTGCTGCCCAAATACCGGGTTAAAGAGATCGCTCAGGTAAACGTCAGACCGATAATTGCCATCGTTCGCAACAAGAGCAAGGTCTGATGTGAAGGCAACGCGCGCTCCATCGTTCGAAAACACAGCGCCTCTAGCAGGGTCAGTGGCGAACACCTCTCGAATGCCAGTTGCAAGATCAGAAATTACAACTTGCTCTTTTGTTAATCCAGAGCTGTCCAACGTACGCTCGTTAAAGAGCACTTTCGAACCATCTGGCGAATAAGACGGATTATAGGTACTTCCAAAATATTGGGAACTGACGGGATTCGACAGCGTGACTAACGCACCAGTTTTGATGTCGAGCGAGAAGAGACTTGGGAATGCAGTTCCCATGCTTTCGAGAAGGATCTTGGATCCATCGGCTGAAATTGCACTCGCCTGATACCCGGTGGTGTTCTGTACAAGGGTTGTCGCTCCCGTACTGAGGTCCTTGATAAAGACGTCCGACTGCCCGTTTGTATCACCCGCGACGAGGTTGCCTGCAGTAGACGAGAAGACGACCTTGCTGCTGTTTGCCGTGAAGAAAGCTCTATTACTGCTGGCTATGGCCTGCGAGCCATCTGATGCAGTCGTGACGAGCGATACCGCCCCGCTGACCAAGTTCTTCACGAATATGTCGGTAAATCCGTTCGTATCACCTGGGACGAGGTCGGATTGTCCACTCGAAAAAACAATCTTGGTCCCATCGGGCGAGAACGTTCTGCTGTTCGTAGCGATATTTTCCCCGGTATCGCTGGCGACTTTCGTCACCACTCCCGTCGAGAGGTTTTGAGTGAAGAAATTATAATCGACTCTTTGGTTTGTCATATCGGTCGTAAAAGCGGCCGTCTTTCCATCGCGCGATACGGCAAAATTCGAAACGAAGCCGACAAATGGCGTAGCGGAGATGTTGGTGAGCTCTCCACTTATAAAATCACGGGCTCTAAATGTATATGAGTCCGATCCAAAACCGCTACCGCCGTTCACCGCATAGACGACCGTGTGTCCGTCCGCGAGAAACTGCGCCGACGTGGATCCCATGCTCCTGAGACCGCCATTGTCGGTCGAAATACGCACCGCTTGCCCTGGCATCCGTTTCCATCCTCTGGATCCAATATAGCGCCATACAGTGCATACAATACCCCACCACGACAAGTGAGCTTGTTGCGTGTCTCAGTGTCTGTCCGGCGACATATTGAGTGATGTGAGGGGTTTGTGATTCAAGGCTGCCTGTGTGGAGGCTGCCGATGTGGACGACTAAGAACCGGACCCGCTAC
>NZ_VRUW01000193.1:0-2157 GCF_008039475.1 Methylobacterium sp. WL12
CATGAACGAGATCGTCAAGCCGGATTCCCTGATCGTCGCCGAGGCCGAGAGCCTGACCGAGACCTTCTTCGGCGGCTGCCCGCACGACTGCCCGGACACCTGCTCGATGCTGTTCGAGGTGCGTGACGGCGAGCTGCTCGGCGTCCGAGGCAACCCCGACCACCCGATGACCCGCGGCACCCTCTGCGTGAAGCTGAAGGACTACGAGACGCGCCACTACCATCCCGACCGGCTGCTCTACCCGATGAAGCGGGTCGGCCCGAAGGGCTCCAAGCAGTTCGCGCGCATCACCTGGGACGAGGCGCTCGACACCATCGTCACGCGCTGGAAGGCGATCATCGACAGTCACGGCCCGCAGGCCATCGCGCCCTACAGCTACCTCGGCAACCAGGGCCTCGTGCACGGGCTGAACGGCGGCGACGCCTTCTTCAACCGCATGGGCGCCACCGTCACCGAGCGCACCTTCTGCGGCGAGGGCTCGTGCACGGCCTGGCTCCTCACCGTCGGCCCGACGGCGGGCCTCGACCCGGACAGCTACATCCACTCGAAGTACATCGTGATCTGGGCGTGCAACTCGGTCAGCACGAACCTGCACCATTGGGCCATCGTCAAGGACGCCCAGAAGAAGGGCGCCAAGGTCGTCGTGATCGACGCCTACGCCTCGCGCACCGCGAAAGCCGCCGACTGGCACATCGCGCCGAAGCCCGGCACTGACGGCGCGCTCGCCATGGCGCTGATCAATTCCATCATCGCCCAAGGCCTCGTCGACCAGGACTACGTCGACAACCACACGGTCGGCTTCGAGGAGCTGAAGGAGCGGGCGAGCACCCGCACGCCGGAATGGGCCGCCGCGATCACCGGGGTCTCGGCGGAAGACATCCGCACGCTCGCCCGCGAGATGGCGACCGAGCAGCCGGTCGGCATCCGCATGGGCGTGGCGCTGGAGCGGCATTACGGCGGCGGCCAGACCATCCGCGCCGTCACCTGCATCCCGGCGCTGACCGGCGCGTGGCGCCACGTCGGCGGCGGCGTCACCCAGTTCGGCGTGTGGGAGCACCCCTACAAGTTCGACGTGATGTGCCGGCCCGACCTGATCCCGGAGGGCACCCGCGTCGTCTCGAACCTGCAGATCGGGCGCGCGCTCACCGGCGAGCTGAAGCTCGACCCGCCGATCCTGTCGATGATGTGCTGGAACTCGAACCCCGTCACGCAGGCGCCCGAGACCGACAAGGTCGTCGAAGGGCTGATGCGCGAGGACCTGTTCATGGTCTCGGCCGAGCACTTCGTCTCCGACACGGCGTCCTACGCCGACATCCTGCTGCCGGCGACGATGGGCGCGGAGATGGAGGACATGATCCTCTCCTGGGGCCACCTTTATCTCACCTACAACACCAAGTGCGCGGACGCGCCCGGTGAGGCCATCCCGAACAACGAGATTTTCCGCCAGCTCGCGGCCCGGCTCGGCTTCGAGGAAGAGAACTTCAAGTGGACCGACACGGAGTGCCTGGAGTACTACGTCGACTGGAACGCCCCGGCCTGTGAGGGCATCAACCTGCAGTACATGCGCGAGCACGGCTTTGCGCGCCTGAAGGTCGGCACGCCGGACGACCGCGCCCCGCACCGGAACGGCAATTTCCCTACTGCGACGGGCAAGTGCATGTTCATGGTCGAGGGCGCCACGAACTTCGTCGCGCCGCCGTTCCGACAGATGTACGACGGTTTCCAGCCCGGCGAAGCGCTCGATCCGCTGCCCGACTACCTCGGCCCGCGCGAATCCCATACGAACGATCCAGAGCTCGCCAAGCGCTTCCCGCTCAACATCGTCTCGCCCAAGAGCCATTACTTCCTGAACTCCTGCTACGCGAACATGGAGGACAAGCAGAAGGGCCAGGGCGAACAGTTCGTGATGATCAGCCAAGCCGACGCCGACGCCCGCGGCATCCGGGACGGCGACCGGGTGCGGGTCGCCAACGACCGCGGCGCGTTCAAGGGCGTGGCCCGCATCACCGACGACGTGAAGGCGGGCATCGTGGTCGCGACGCTGGGCTACTGGCGCCAGCTCAACGAGGGCACGGTCAACAGCATCTCGTCGGGCGCCTTCACCGACATGGGCCACGCCCCGTCCTTCTCGGACAACCTCGTCGAGGTCGCCCGGGC
>NZ_VRUW01000194.1:0-2084 GCF_008039475.1 Methylobacterium sp. WL12
ACGACTTCGTCGAGCACCGCACGCACAACGGGCGCAAGTACCGGATGCTGAACGTCATCGACGAGTTCACCCGCGAGTGCCTGGCCATCCGGGTCGCTCGCAAGCTGAAAGCGCTCGACGTGATCGACGTGCTCTCGGACCTGTTCAGCTTACGCGGTGTGCCAGAACATATCCGCTCGGACAATGGACCGGAGTTCGTTGCCAAAGCAGTTCAGGCCTGGATCGTAGCGGTTGGATCAGCAACTGCGTACATCGAGCAGGGCAGTCCGTGGGAGAACGGCTATTGCGAAAGCTTCAACGCGAAGCTGCGCGATGAACGCCTCGACGGCGAGGTGTTCTACACCCTCAAGGAAGCCAGCGTCGTGATCGAACAATGGCGGAAGGACTACAACACCATCCGGCCGCACTCGTCACTCGGCTACCAGCCGCCTGCGCCACAGGTTGTCATCTGGCCACCTGAACCCAGCGGTTCAGCGCCGGTCGCCCACTCCGCCATCGTCACGCGACCGACAATGCACTAACTTCGAACCTGGGCCACCGAATGGGGGCAGGCCAGAGGGGGTGGTCCCAAAGGCATGCCTGAACCAGGGGCCGAAATGGCTTTGGTCAGCAAAATCTGTCGCCGCAGCCACCTCTGCGGGGGGCGTACCCGTCCGTAGCATCTGACGGGCATTATTGAGGCGGAGCATGCGTCTGTAAGCATGAGGTGGCATGCCATGGTGGCGCGAGAAGCGGCGCGTGAAACCCTCTCGGCTCAAGCCAGCCTGGGCTGCGACGCAAGCGATTGACGCAGCCCTGGTAGAGGAAGGCATATCTGGGAAGAGTTCCGCCAGCGGCCTCGTCATGCTCATCAGGGCTATGGAGTGGCCAGAGAGAACGTAGAGATTGAGGGATACCGTGTCTGGAGCACAATCAATCCCCTGGTGTGGGACACCCGCAGGCATGATGCAGGAGCTTCCAGCCGGTACATCGATGTAGCGGCCGCCGACCAGGAACTGACGCCAACCGGTCAGAACGAAGCTGATCTGCGCTTCTTGATGAAAATGCTGGACGAGAGATTCATTGTATCCAGCACAGCACACAGCCAACTCGATATCTTGACTAAAACTTGACCGCACGTAGCGCCATGACACGGAACCATCCTCCTTTCACATGATGGGACCGGCTACACCCGTCGGGATAGTCCACGACTGCGTTCAGGATGCCACCTCTCGCACAAACGTCCGCTTCACATTCTATCTCATCCAAAAGCGGACCGGCAAAAAGCCACCCAACCCGGCCATAGAGAAGACGGACGGGTCTCGACCCAATTCGGTCGTTCAGCGCTCCAGCGTATGCGCCCGGAAGCAGAAGTTTGGGACACTGGTAAACGCAAGCGCACCGTTAAACCCCATGAATACGATGCTTAAATGATATTATGCGCTAAAATGGAATGTATATCGCGTATAAACAACACCTGTATCAATTTTTAGATGGCGTATGTTTTTATCAATATTTGCAATTTTAATATTTAAAATATTCAGCCGATTGTTGTGATTAATATTTCACCTATCATTAGCATAGAATTTGAGATACGTGTCAGGGATTAAAATAAGGAAAGATCGACCCTGGACCTGCACGCCGGCAATTTTTATTCGCGAATCTAAGATTGTCACATTGGCGTTTAATCAAGGTATTATACCAACCCTCGTTGATCAGAACCCATGGGTCCATCGGCGCATTCCGATGGACATGATGCGCCAGGGCTGGGCGACGATCTTGTTCCAGGCGTCGCAGCAGTGGTCGAGGATGTCGGCGTAGGATTGGAAGATCCGGTTTCCGAGCCAGTTCTCGCGCATGAACTGCCAGAAGTTCTCGACCGGGTTGAGTTCGGGCGAACGAGCCGGAAGAGGCAGCAGGGTGATGTTGTCCGGGACGGCCAGTTTCCTGGTGGTGTGCCAGCCGGCCTGGTCGAGCCGGAGGACAGCGTGGGCGCCGGGCGTGACGGTTGCGGAGATTTCTTCGAGGTGATGGGTCATGGCCGACGTGGTGCAACGGGGCATGACCAGGCCCGCGCCGACGCCTCGGGCCGGGCAGATCGCCCC
>NZ_VRUW01000195.1:0-2024 GCF_008039475.1 Methylobacterium sp. WL12
GGCGGGCATGGGGTGCGACTCGCTGTGAGAACAGAACAAGAACACACCAGATCGGTCAAGGTTCGGTCAAGAGGGGCGGCAAAGTGGGGGATTCAGGCGAACCGGGATGCGGCCCCATGCGCCGGCGGTCGTGCTCGATCGCGAAGACGTGGGCGTAGAGGTTGGCGACCCAGCGCCGTCCCTCCACGGTGAGGTCGAGGGCGCGGATGGCGTCGCCGATCACCGGCTCGACCTTGCCCCAGAAGAAGCTCGGGTAGCGCTCGGCCAGATCCGCCGGGTCGACGTAGCCGAGCGGTTCGCACAGGCCCGCCTCGCGCAGCTCGTGGAACAGCGCGTTGAGTTTTCGCGGATAGAGCGGATCGCCGAGCTGGCCGATGAGGTCGGCCGCGCGCATCAGCCCGGCCTCCGCGGCGGTCTCGGCGTGGTCGCCGTCGTCGGGCACGGGGAAGCGCGTCAGCTCGATGGCGCGGGCCACGCGGCCCGCGTCGACGAACTCGTGGGTAGCGAAGCGCTCCCACACCGCGATCTTCGAGCGCTCGACGTGGTGCGCCGTGAGCCCGGCATCGGACGCCCCGCGCGGAAGCCCGACGGTGGTGCCGGCCCGGTCGATCACGAACCGGGTGCGCGTGTCGCCGGCGCAGACGCCGCGGACGTAGCCGATGTCGTGGTAGAGCGCGGCCAGGATCGCGTGCAGCCAGTCCCGCGGCGACACCCCCTGCGCCAGGAAGCGCCCGCGCAGGATGTCCTGCATCACCAGCGTCACCAGGGTGGTGTGGTCGGCATCGTGATAGAGCGCGTCGCTCTGCGCGATCCGCTCGATGGTCAGCCGCGCCGATTCCTCGATCACCTCGACATAGCCCGGCTCCCGGCTGCCGAAGGTGCGCCGGTAGACCAGGGCGAGATGCTCGCCGAGGGCGTTGGCGAGGAGCTTTGTGGCGTCGAGCATGGATGTGTCTCTGACAGTACAATGCGAGAGTATGTTTCAGTCTCAATCAACGTCCGTCGATGGTTGATGACATGAGACAGGTGTTGAGTGCGGCGCCCGTCCAGTCTGCCCTCAATCATCTGCGTCTTGGTCCTCAATCATCTCAATGACTGAGTTAGTTTTGCCCAAGTCCGGATCGGCAACAGGCGTCCGGATGTGCAGCAAATTTTCGATCAAGCGCAGAGTCGGATTGATGCCTATCACTGTGTCAACCGCAGGAACCAAGACAGCAGTGGGGCTGTATGAAAAGCCACGTTTATCGTCGTCCATAATCAAGGGAAGCCACTTTTTGACTTCCTCATAGTTGGAGTAGAACTCAGCAATAGATATCACAATATCAGAGGGCAGCTCGCCCAGTCGCGAAGCAAGGCTTTTGTATAGGAGTGGTTCGGTAAGGCGGAAACGTTCCAGGAAGTGATGGTCAAAGCGTACTCCCGGGTATCGTTTGGTTCCAATCTCAACGTAAGCGTATGCTACTGCTCTGGCGACCGATGCGGCCTCCTTTCTGATGAGCAGCATTTCACCGTACAGGGCTGCGGCGATTGACCGAATTTCCTGCGCTCGTTCCAGCGCGTCCCGTTTGCGGCTGAGATTGAAGTTCCAGAGGGCTCCCACAAGGATTGCTATGAGCCCAATCGATGAGCCCGTCAGCGTTCCTACGAAGGATGCGGGTCCGGGCGGTAACGCTCGCAGCCACTCCCACATGGTCCAAATCCCTACTGGTGCGGTTCAATGCCGAGGCCCGGCTCGTTCCGTGCGATCCTTGCAGGTTGGCAGCGAGCAAGTCGCCCACGCCCTTTGGGTTCATGGGCCCCGGGATAGGCAGGAGCAGGCAGGTCCACTCTGCGAAAGGGGGTACGGGGGGAAATTCCGCCGCTGCGTGTCAGGTATGAGGTGTCGCGCGAGTGACCCCTAGGAGCCCGTCCGAGTAACGAGTTTACGCGGTGGGATGAGGTTGGAAGTGTGGGCAGACGTGGGCGTCGGCTTTGGGCTCAGTGACTGGCCTTGGCCAGCTTGAGGAGGTTGTGGGCGGTGCAGA
>NZ_VRUW01000196.1:0-1921 GCF_008039475.1 Methylobacterium sp. WL12
CGCTCGGGCAGGATTTCCTCGACCTTTTTGACGATGCTGGCGGCGTCGAGGCCGGCTTCGGCGTACATCTTGTCGGGGCTGTCGTGGTCCTGGTAGGCGTCCGGCAGCGTCATCGTGCGGACCCGCAGCCGCATCGCGTCCAGCACCCCGCGCTCGGTGAGCAGGTGCAGCACCATCGCCCCGAACCCGCCGCGCGAGCCCTCCTCCAGGGTGATCAGCACCTCGTGGCTGGCCGCGAGATCCAGGATCAGCGCCTCGTCGAGCGGCTTGGCGAAGCGCGCGTCCGCCACCGTCACCGCGATGCCGGCCGCCGACAGCGTCTCAGCCGCCTTCAGCGCCTCGCCCAGACGCGTGCCGAGCGACAGCAGCGCCACCCGCGCATTCTCCGGCCGCGTCACGATCCGGCCGCGCCCGATCGCCAGCGGGACGCCGACCTCCGGCATCTCGACGCCCACGCCCTCGCCGCGCGGGTAGCGCAGCGCGATCGGGCCGGAATCGTGCGCGTGGCAGGTCGCCACCATGTGCACCAGCTCGGCCTCGTCGGCCGCCGCCATCACCGTCATGTTCGGCAGGCAGCACAGATACGCCAGGTCGAACGCGCCCGCATGCGTCGCCCCGTCCGCCCCCACCAGGCCCGCCCGGTCGAGGGCGAAGCGGACGGGAAGGTTCTGCAGCGCCACGTCGTGGATGACCTGGTCGTAGGCCCGCTGCAGGAAGGTCGAGTAGATCGCCACGAACGGCTTGTAGCCCTCCGTCGCGAGACCTCCGGCGAACGTCACCGCATGCTGCTCGGCGATGCCCACGTCGAAGGTCCGGTCGGGATGCGCCTTGCCGAACAGGTCGATGCCGGTGCCGCCCGGCATCGCCGCGGTGATCGCCACCACCTTCTCGTCGGCGTCCGCCGCCTTGATCAGGCTCTCGCCGAACACCCGCGTGTAGGCCGGCGCGTTGGCCTTGGCCTTGGTCTGCACCCCCGAGAGCACGTCGAACTTCACCACGCCGTGGTAGCGGTCGGCCGACGCCTCGGCCGGGGCGTAGCCCTTGCCCTTGCGCGTCACGACGTGCAGCAGGATCGGGCCCTGCTCGCTGTCGCGCACGTTCTTCAGCACCGGCAGCAGGTGGTCGAGGTTGTGCCCGTCCACCGGCCCGACGTAGTGGAAGCCCATCTCCTCGAACATCGTGCCCGAGCCGACGATCAGCCCGCGGGCGAACTCCTCGGCCTGCGCCGCACGCTGGTAGATCGCCTTCGGCAGCAGCTTGCCGAGCTGCTTGGCGGTCTCGCGCAGGCCGCGATACGCCCCGCCCGACGCCAGGCGCGCGAGGTAGGCCGACATCGCGCCGACAGGGGGCGCGATCGACATGTCGTTGTCGTTCAGGATCACGATCAGCCGCGAGTGCAGCGCGCCGGCGTTGTTCATCGCCTCGTAGGCCATGCCCGCCGACATCGAGCCGTCGCCGATCACCGCGATCATGTTGCGGCGCTTGGGCGCCTCGTGCCCGCGCGCCTTCTCGGCCGCCGCGTGGAGATCCCGCGCCACCGCCATGCCCAGCGCCGCCGAGATCGAGGTCGAGGAATGCGCCGCCCCGAACGGGTCGTACTCGCTCTCCGAGCGCTTGGTGAAGCCCGACAGCCCGCCGCCCTGCCGCAGCGTCCGCATCCGGTCGCGCCGGCCGGTCAGGATCTTGTGCGGGTAGGCCTGGTGCCCGACGTCCCACACGATCCGGTCGTCGGGCGTGTCGAACACGTGGTGCAACGCCACCGTCAGCTCGACCACCCCGAGCCCGGACCCGAGATGCCCGCCCGTCACCGACACGGTCTCGATCATCTCAGACCGAACCGCCTCCGCAACCGCCGGAAGGTCGCTCTCCGGCAACAGACGCAACGCAGACGTCTCAGACAAACCGTCCAAAATCGAGGGGG
>NZ_VRUW01000197.1:0-1915 GCF_008039475.1 Methylobacterium sp. WL12
CTGCGATGTAACCCCCCGCCGCCGCCCCGCGTTGGCGCCCGCAGATTCCTCGTCTACGTTCCTCTCCAAGACGCTCCAGGGAAGAAACCAGACGCTCATGGCCGACACCTACGACGTGCTCATCATCGGCGCCGGCCCCGGCGGCTACGTCACCGCGATCCGTGCGGCGCAGCTCGGGTTCAAGACCGCGGTGGTGGACCGGGAGCACCTCGGCGGCATCTGCCTGAACTGGGGCTGCATCCCGACCAAGGCGCTGCTGCGCTCGGCCGAGATCTACCACTACATGCAGCACGCCTCCGATTACGGGCTCTCCGCCAAGGAGGTCTCGTTCGACACCGCGGCGATCGTGAAGCGCTCGCGCGGGGTCTCGTCGAAGCTGAACGGCGGCGTCGGGCACCTGCTGAAGAAGAACAAGGTCGACGTGATCTGGGGAGAGGCCACGGTCGATTCCGTCGCCAAGGGCAACGGCGCCGGCCAGGTGACGGTGAAGGAGACCACCCGCGCCCCCGCGCCGAAGGGGGCGCTGGCCGCCGGCACCTACTCGGCCAAGCACATCATCGTCGCCACCGGCGCGCGGCCGCGCGCGATCCCCGGCATCGAGCCCGACAAGAAGCAGATCTGGACCTACTACGAGGCGATGGTGCCGGAGACGATGCCGAAGTCGCTCCTGGTGATGGGCTCGGGCGCGATCGGCATCGAGTTCGCCTCGTTCTACGCCACCATGGGCGCGGCGGTGACGGTGGTGGAGCTGCTGCCGCAGATCCTGCCGGTGGAGGATCCCGAGATCGCCGGCATCGCCCGCAAGCGCTTCGAGAAGCAGGGCATCAAGATCCTCACCGGCGCCAAGGTGACGAAGGTCGAGAAGGGCGCCGACTCGGTCACCGCCACCATCGAGGGCGGCGACGGCAAGGTGCAGCAGATCACGGCGGAAAAGCTGATCTCGGCGGTGGGCGTCGTCGGCAACATCGAGAACCTCGGGCTGGAGAAGCTCGGGGTCGCCATCGAGCGCGGCATCGTCGTCACCGACGGGTTAGGGCGCACCAACGTGCCCGGCCTCTACGCCATCGGCGACGTCGCCGGCCCGCCGATGCTCGCCCACAAGGCCGAGCACGAGGGCGTGATCTGCATCGAGACGATCAAGGGCCTGCACACCCACCCGATGGACAAGGCGAAAATCCCCGGCTGCACCTACTGCCAGCCGCAGATCGCCTCCGTCGGCCTCACCGAGGCCAAGGCCAAGGAGCAGGGTTTTGCCGTCAAGGTCGGCCGCTTCCCCTTCGCCGGCAACGGCAAGGCGATCGCGCTCGGCGAGCCGGACGGCCTGATCAAGACGGTGTTCGACGCCAAGACCGGCCAGCTGCTGGGCGCCCACATGGTCGGCGCCGAGGTGACCGAGCTGATCCAGGGCTACGTCGTCGCCATGAACCTCGAGACTACCGAAGAAGACCTGATGCACACGGTCTTCCCGCACCCGACGCTGTCAGAGATGATGCATGAGAGCGTGCTGGATGCTTATGGGAAGGTGATCCATACTTAGCGAGGGGAGGG
Source organism: Methylobacterium sp. WL12 (assembly GCF_008039475.1). NCBI lineage: Bacteria > Pseudomonadati > Pseudomonadota > Alphaproteobacteria > Hyphomicrobiales > Methylobacteriaceae > Methylobacterium > Methylobacterium sp. WL12. Next base: position 1,549 of record NZ_VRUW01000197.1, read on the forward strand.
GGCGAAAAGCTCCTTCGGAACAGGCTGTTAGGGCCCTGAGGCTAGGCCAGGGGTAGGCTCCGGGTCAAGCCTCGGGGAGGGGGGTCGAAGGGGCCTCGGGCACAACTCAGTGTGCCCAGATTGTGCCAAAGATGCCGGCAGCGAGGGGTGCGCGAGGTAGGGGCCCGAGGGCTGAGACCACCTCGGCATCGTGGGTCTGTGCGCGGCCAGTTCGGGCAGGGGAGGGACCTGGACTGAAACCTAGGAGCGCGTCCGAGTAATCCTCTCGACGGCGGGGCCGGAGGGTGATTCACTTGGCTCATGGCCAAGGTGTTTCGCTCCTGGGATGTGGATCAGGGCTGGTTGCTGCCGCCCTCGCTGCACGAGT
>NZ_VRUW01000198.1:0-1686 GCF_008039475.1 Methylobacterium sp. WL12
CCTCCGCTTCGCTCCGGCACCTCAGGATGAGGGAATGGGGTGGGGCAAGGGTGGGACGACCGGGGATCTAACGCCCGGTCTCGACGCGGACCGACGTCGAGACCGGCGCAGAAAGAGTTCGAAACCATGCCGCGCTTTGCCGCCAACCTCACCTTGATGTTCACCGAGCTGCCCTTCCTCGACCGCTTCGCCGCGGCCGCGGACCAGGGTTTCGGGGCCGTCGAGTTCCTGTTCCCCTACGCGCATCCGGCCGACGCGATCGCCGAGCGGCTCGCGCGCCACGGCCTGACCCAGGCGCTGTTCAACCTGCCGCCGGGCGACTTCGAGGCCGGCGAGCGCGGGCTCGCGGCCCTACCCGAGCGCTTCGACGAGCTGAAGCAAGGCGTCGCCACAGCGCTCCGCTACGCCGAGGCCACCGGCGTCGGGCGCCTCCACCTGATGGCGGGCTTGGCCGACCCGAACGATTCGACCGCGCGCGACGCCTACCGCCGCGCCGTCGCCTGGGCGGCGGAGGCCGTCGGCAGCACCGGACGGGATTTGGTGCTGGAGCCGATCAACGGCCGCAACATGCCGGGCTACTTCCTGAACGATTTCGGGGCGGCGGCGGCGCTGATCCGCGACCTCGGGTTGCCGAACCTGAAGCTGCAATTCGACCTGTATCACTGCCAGATCATGCACGGCGACGTCACGATGCGCCTGCGCGAGCTGATGCCGATCGTCGGGCATGTGCAGACCGCCTCGGTGCCGGCGCGCCACGAGCCCGGCACCGGCGAGATCGACGACGCCTTCCTGTTCGCGGAGCTCGACCGGCTCGGCTATGACGGGTTCGTCGGCTGCGAGTACAACCCGGCCGCCGGCACCGTCGAGGGCTTAAGCTGGTTCGCGCCCTATCGCGCCGGCCAGCGGGGAGACGCCCGATGAGCGCTTCGCAGTCTCCTTCCCGAGCCCTCGCCCTCGGCTGCGTCGCCGACGACTATACCGGCGCCTCCGACCTCGCCAACACCCTGACCAAGGCGGGCCTGCGCACGGTGCAGACCATCGGCGTGCCGGCCGACGACCTCGTCCTGCCGGAGGTCGACGCCGTGGTGGTGGCGCTCAAGAGCCGGTCCGTCGCGCCGGGCGAGGCGGTGGCGCGGTCGCGCGAGGCCGACGCCTGGCTCCGCCGCCGCGGCGCGAACCACGTGCTGTTCAAGGTCTGCTCGACGTTCGACTCGACCGACGCCGGCAACATCGGCCCGGTGCTCGACGCACTTCTGGCGGATGCGGCCGAGCCGATCGCGCTGGTCACGCCCGCCTTCCCCGAGACCGGGCGCAGCGTCTGCCAGGGCCACCTCTTCGTCGGCGCGACCCTGCTGGCCGAGAGCCCGCTGAAGGACCATCCCCTCAACCCGATGCGCGATTCGAACCTCGTGCGGGTGCTCGCCCGCCAGAGCGCCGGCACGGTCGGGCTCGTCGACATCGCCACCGTGGCAAAGGGGCCGAAGGCGGTCGCCGCCCGCCTCGACGCCCTGGCGGCGGACGGCCACGGCGCGGCGATCGCCGACGCGATCTTCGAGTCAGACCTCGAGATCCTGGGCCGCGCCGCCCTCGGGCACCGCGTCTCCTGCGGCGCCTCGGGCCTCGGCCTCGGCCTCGCCCGCGCGCTCGTCGCCGACGGCCGCGGCGCGCCCGCCGCCGACGCCATGG
>NZ_VRUW01000199.1:0-1659 GCF_008039475.1 Methylobacterium sp. WL12
CGAACGCCATCGAGGCCTTGAACGCCACGCTACGCCGGGCCGTGCGCGCCCGGGGCCACTTCCCGACCGACGAGGCCGCGCTGAAGCTGCTCTACCTGGTCTTGAACCGCTCCGAGAAGGCGTGGAAAATGGGCCCGCGTGAGTGGGTCATGGCCAAGGCCCAGTTCGCCGTCATCTTCGGCGAGCGCTTCACCCGGGCCATGGCGGCCTGATGTGCAACCCGCCGCCCACACACGGAATTTCCGATAGTCCCAGCCCGTGTCGGCCAGAAGAACACCCTGCCGCGTCGCTGGGCACGCCGCGGAGGCCGGCCATCGGCCCCAAAGGACCAGCGGACCGCCCATGCCTACATCTTCGGGGCGATCTGCCCCGAGAAAGGCAAGGGCGCCGGTCTCGTCATGCCCCGTTGCGACACCTCCGCCATGAACGAGCATCTAAAGGAGATCTGCCGCATCGTCGATCCCGGCGCCCATGCCGTGCTGATCCTCGACGGCGCCGGATGGCACATCGCGCACGACCTCGTCGTGCCCGACAACATCACCCTGCAAACGCTGCCGGCCTGCGCACCGGAACTCAATCCGGTCGAGAATGTCTGGCAATTCCTGCGCGACAACTGGCTCGGCGACCGGATCTTCACCTCCTACGACGACATCCTCGATCATTGCTGTGACGCCTGGAAACGCTTCGTCGCCCAACCCTGGCTCATCATGTCCATAGGACTGCGCCAGTGGGCCTATCGGTTATGATCAATGCCGGTTGGTATAACACGCGGCTTGCCAAGGGGGGGCACCGATGTCGGTCGAGAAAAACAACCCGCGATTCTATTTTTTCAACGTGGTTGAGGCCGCGTTAATTGTTTCGCCGCCACTTGGAATCCGTCTTCACCGCGTCGTCGTGCCGTCACGCTCGGCACCCGGCTGGTGGCCGCGCGGCCGCCGGACCGTCTCTCCGCGCCTTCGGATGGCCGCATGTCGCACGCCAGTTCCTGCCCGCCGCGAAGCCGCCTACTCGCGACGACCGCCTTGCTGCTGCTGATACTCGGCATGGCGGCGATGACGGTGCCGGTGGGTCCGGCGCATGCTGCCTGCGCGGCGACCACGACAGGTCTCGCCTGCGACGGGCCGGACGACGTGACTCTGGCGAGCTCAATCGGCGGCTCTGGTGGCCTTTCGAAGGCTAGCACGGGCAGCGTCACGCTCTCGGCCGCCAATACTTATGCCGGCGGCACCAGTCTCACTGCCGGGACGCTGTCGACGACGGGGCCGGGACGCTCGGTGCGCCCGACGCAGCGCTGGTGGTCTCGGGCGGACGGCTCGACCTCGGCGGCACGACGCAAGCCGTCGGACTGGTCCGGCTCACCGGCGGCACCATTGGGGACGGGACGCTGCGCGGCTCGGTTTACGACGTGCAATCCGGCAGTATCGATGCCGCGCTGACCGGCTCCGGCCCGCTCGTGAAGTCCGGCACCGGCACGGTGATGCTGTCGGGCGCCAACATTTACTCAGGCGGCACCCGCGTCGACGGCGGCACGCTGAAACTGACCTCGACCGGACGCCTCGGCGCCGCGGACGCCGCCCTCGTGGTCGGCGGCGGAACGCTCGACCTCGGCGGCACCAGCGCGAGCGCCGGCCCGGTGGTGCTCACCGCCGGTACCATCCG
>NZ_VRUW01000019.1:0-66069 GCF_008039475.1 Methylobacterium sp. WL12
GCACAGGATCGTGCCGCGCCCCCGGTGACGCCACCGGGCGCTGCGCCCGGCACGCCGCCCGGCCAGCCTGGCGCCGTCGCGCCGAACGCGCGGCCCGGCGTTCCCGGCCGTCCGGTCCAGCCCCCAGGCGAACGTCCGGGTGAAGGCGGCGCACAGGATCGCGTGGCGCCGCCGGCGACGCCGCCGGGCGCTGCACCGGGCACGCCGCCCGGCCGCCCCGGCGATCCGGCCGTGGCGCCGAACGCCGCCCCGGGCGTGCCCGGTCGGCCGGTGCAACCGCCGGGCGCGGGCCAGTTCGCCCCCGGCCAAGGCAATCCGGGACAAGGCAATCCGGGGCAAGTGAATCCCGGGCAGGGCCTTCCCGGCCAGCCGAGCCCCGGCCAGCCGGGGCTTCGCGGCTCCGACACGCAGCCGGGCTACGACCCGCGCGGCGTCCCGACGGGACGCGTCGACGACCGCGGCGGCTTCAACCGGCCCGGGCGCCCCGGCTACATCTCCGGCGGCTTCAACACGGATGACGAGGAGGTGCGCGACTACGACCGCGTGCGCCGCGACCGCCGCGAGTTCAACGAGGACGGGCGGACCTACATCCGCGAGCCCGGCCGCATCATCGTGCGCGACCGCGACAACTACTTCATCCGCCACGACGAGAACGAGCGCTTCCGCGACATCGGCGGGCGCGGCTACCGCAGCGAGCGCCGAGGGCCGGAAACCTACACCTACCTCGATCGCCCCGGCGGCGAGCAGATCGTGACGGTGATCGACGACGACGGCCGTATGCTGCGCCGCTCCCGCCGCTTCCGCGACGGCCGGGAGGTCGTGCTGATCGACAACAGCTACGGCGGCGCCCCGCGCCCGATCTACGAGGACGTGGTCGACCTGCCGCCGCCCGACATCCGCATCCCGCGCGAGCGCTACGTGGTGGATTACGGCGCGTCCGACGAGCGCGCCGTCTACGAGGCCCTGTCGGCCCCGCCGGTGGTGGCGATCGACCGGCGCTACACCCTCGACCAGGTCCGCTACAGCCCGCAGCTGCGCGCCCGCATGCGCAGCGTCGACATCGACACGATCAACTTCGACACCGCGTCGTTCACGGTCACCCCCGACCAGGCGGCCCGGCTCTCCACCATCGCGGCGGCGATCAACCAGGCCATCCGCGCCAACCCGCAGGAGGTCTTCCTGATCGAGGGCTACACCGACGCGGTCGGCGCCGACGTCGACAACCTGTCGCTGTCGGACCGCCGGGCGCAATCGGTCGCCACGGTGCTGACGCAGAACTTCCAGGTGCCGCCGGAGAACCTGACGACGCAGGGCTACGGCGAGCAGTACCTGAAGGTGAACACGCAGAGCGCCTCCCGCGAAAACCGCCGCGTCACGGTCCGCCGCATCACCCCGCTGCTGCAGCAGGGCAACGCGGGCGCCGCGGCTCCGCCGCCGCGGTAGTGGCTCGCCCCGTCTGCCGGCGTTCGGATCGCGCGAAGCACGACGCAGCCCCCTCTCCCGTTCGGGAGAGGGTTGGGGTGAGGGATCAGGTCGAGCCGAAAAGGGGACGGTCCTGACCCTGGCCCTTGCCCGGATGAGCGACCGTAGTCCCACGATGTTCGACGGCTGCAGCCAACGCGCGGGTCCCCCTCGCCTCGCGGGCGGGGAGAGGCCCGGCTGCGCCCCGTCGTGCAGCCGGGGAGCGGAGGCGAAGCCGAAGCGAGGGTGAGCGGGAATCGACGAATGAGCCTCTTCCGTTCGCGCCCCCTCACCTTCGGCTGCCGCCTCGCTTCGCCGACGACGAGGTCGGCAAAGCCCTCTCCCCGCGCGCGGGGCGAGGGGATGCGCGCCCATCGATCCGCCATAGCTGGGATTCGTGAATGCGGTGGCGTCCGGCTGGATGGTGCTGGCGCGAGCGGTCAAGTCCGTCCGGGAAAGGCACGCCCCTCCCCTTGTCCCGCTCTCGATCGGGCAAGGTGATCGTAAAGCGTGATGTGCTCTTCGGACCCCTACGGGCAGCACCGTCGTCATCCCGGGGCCGCGCAGCGGAGCCCGGGCTCCAGAACCGCAGGACGAGCAGGACTTGGCACCGGCGGCGGTTCTGGATTCCGGGCTCGCCTCCGGCGCCCCGGAATGACGGCGTGGCACAATCTGTGATCGGCCTGCCCGAACGCGAAGGGGGAACCCGCGCGGCGTCCTGCCGGATGGCGAGTCCCGTCGCATGCTTCAGGGGAACGCGTCCTCTGCCTGTCACGACGAAGGTCGGTTTTCCGCGCCCCAGCGGTTGACGGTCGCCGCGTCCAGGCGTCAGGCCTGTGTCGCGAGGACGAGGCCGGGACCGGAAAACGCATGAGCGACGGCGTCGAGCTGATCCGATCGGGCACGCCGGCCTTCCGCCGCACGGCGCTCGCGCTGGCGGCAGCCGGCTTCTCCACCTTCGCCGTGCTCTACTGCGTGCAGCCGCTGCTGCCGGTCTACGCCGACGACTTCGGCGTCTCGCCGGCCGAGAGCAGCCTCGCCCTGTCGCTGCCCTGCGGCGTACTCGCGGTAGCGCTGCTGGTCGTCAGCCCGATCTCGGAGGTCCTGGGCCGCAAGCCGGTGATGCTGGCCTCGCTCTTCGCCTCGGCGATCCTGACGATCGTCGCCGCGATGGTGCCGGGCTGGCACGGGTTCCTGGCGCTCCGCGCGCTCACGGGGCTCGCCGCGAGCGGGCTGCCGGCGGTGGCGATGGCCTATCTTGGCGAGGAGATGGACGCGCGCTCGATCGGCCTGTCGATGGGGCTTTTGGTCGGCGGCAACGCGGTGGGCGGGATGTGCGGCCGGCTCATCGCCGGCATCATCGCCGACCACGCCACGTGGCGGCTCGGCGTCGGCACCATCGGCGTGCTGGCGCTGGCGGCCGCCTTCGCGTTCTGGTGGGCGCTGCCGCCGTCCCGCCGCTTCGTCGCCCACCGGATGCGCTGGCGCGAGGTGCCCGGCACCTTCGGCCAGCACTTCCGCGATCCCGGCCTGCCGTGGCTGTTCTCGGAAGCGTTCCTGCTGATGGGCGGCTTCGTGTGCGTCTACAACTACATCGGCTTCCGCCTGCTCGATCCGCCGTTCTCCCTGAGCCAGACCGCGATCGGCGCGATCTTCGTCGTCTACCTGTTCGGCACGCTGAGCTCGACGCTCACCGGCGAGGTCGCGAGCCGGCTCGGGCGACGCAAGGTGCTGTGGCTGGCGATCACGGTGGCGCTCGCCGGCATCCTGATGACCCTGTCCGAGAACCTGTGGCTGGTGGTGCTCGGCATCGTCGTCACCACCATCGGCTTCTTCGGCGCCCACTCGGTGGCGAGCAGCTGGATCGGCCGGCGCGCCCTGCGGGACCGCGCCCAGGCCTCGTCGGTCTACCTGTGCCTGTACTATCTCGGCTCGTCGGTGCTCGGCACGGCCGGCGGCTGGTTCTTCGCCCATTCCGGCTGGACCGGCGTGGTCGCGTTCGTCGGCGTCCTCTACGGTCTGGCGCTCGCCGTCGCGCTCCGGCTCTCGCGCCTCGCGCCGCTCGCGCCCGCCCCCTGAAGGAGGTCGCCATGACAGGCACCCAACGCCGCCACGAAGACCACGTCGCCGACCGGTTCGGCGCGCAGGCCGCGGCCTACGTCGCCAGCGCGGTCCACGCCGCGGGCGCCGACCTCGACCGCATGGCGCGGCGCCTGCACGGGTCGCGCCCGGCCCGCGCCCTCGACCTCGGCTGCGGCGGCGGCCACGTCGCCTTCGCGATCGCGCCGGAAGCCGGCTCGGTCACGGCCCTCGACCTCTCGCCCGACATGCTCGCCGCGGTGGCGGCGGAAGCCGCGCGGCGCGGGCTCTCCAACATCGCGACCGAGGCCGGATCGGCCGAAGCGCTGCCCTTCCCCGATGCGAGCTTCGATGCGGTCACGACCCGGTTCAGCGCGCATCACTGGCGCGACGTCCGCGCCGGACTCTCCGAGGCGCGGCGCGTCGCCAAACCCGGCGCGCCGACGCTGATCGCCGACGTCGTCGCCCCTGACGACGCGCTCCTCGACACCCACCTCCAGGCGGTGGAGCTGCTGCGCGACCCCTCGCACGTGCGCGACTATTCGGTGCCCGAATGGCTGGGGATGCTCACGGATGCCGGCTTCACCGTCGACAAGGTCACCCACGGCCGCCTGCGCATGGACTTTTCCACCTGGATCGCCCGGATGCGGACGCCCGAGCCGCACGTCGCGGCGATCCGCTCGCTCCAGGCCTCGGCCCCGGACGAGGTCGCCCGGCATTTCGGGATCGAACCGGACGGGAGCTTCTGGATCGACACGGTGCTGATCGAGGCGGCGGCGGTGTAGCGCCCTTCACCCCCAGAGTGCGGCCTCCGGCGGGTGGATCGTGCTGCCCTCGAACACCAGCCCCGGCTCGCGGTCGCGCGCCAACAGCAATGGGCCGTCGAGGTCCACGTATTCGGCGTGGTGGACGAGCAGCATCGCGGGTGCCATGGCGAGCGAGGTGCCGACCATGCAGCCGACCATCAGCGCGAGGCCGCGAGCGCGGGCCTCGTGGGCGAGCATCACGGCTTCGGTGAGCCCGCCGGTCTTGTCGAGCTTGATGTTGATCGCGTCGTAGCGCCCCGCGAGGCGGTCGAGGCCGGCGCGGTCGTGCAGGCTCTCGTCGGCGCAGATCGGGATCGGGCGATCGATCGTCGCGAGCAGCCCGTCGTCGTCGGCCGGCAGCGGCTGCTCGATCAGCGTCACACCGGCGGCGAGGCAGGCGGCGAGGTTGGCCTCCAGCGTCTCGGCCCGCCACGCCTCGTTGGCGTCGACGATCAGGCGGCTGTCCGGCGCGCCGCGTCGGACGGCGGCGATCCGCGCGGGGTCGCCCTCGCCGCCGAGCTTCACCTTGAGCAGCGGCCGGGCCGACGCCTTGCGCGCGGCCTCCTCCATGCTTTCGGGCGAGCCGAGGCTCAGCGTGTAGGCGGTGGTGGCCGGGGCCGGCGCCGTCAGGCCCAGAATCTCCCAGGCGGGGCGCCCCTGCGCCTTGGCCTCGAAATCCAGCAGCGCGCAGTCGAGGGCGTTGCGGGCGGCGCCCGGCTTCATCCGCTCCGTCATCTCGGACCGGGTGAGGCCGGCGGCGATCGCGTCGCCCTGGGCCTCGATCGCGGCGGCGACGCTCTCGACGCTCTCGCCGTAGCGCGGATAAGGCACGCACTCGCCCCAGCCGGCGACCCCGCGCTCCGCGTCGGCGATCCGCGCGGCGACGACCACGGCCTCCGTGCGGCTGCCGCGGCTGATCGTGAACGCGCCGGCGATCGGGAAGCGCTCGATGGCGACGGCGAGCCGCCTCACGGCGCGGTCTCCGGGAACTCGGCGATCAGCCGGTCCACGAGCCCGTCGACGCCGAAGCGCACCGGATCGGTGGCGGGCAGGCCGTACTCGGCGCCGAGCTTGTCCAGCAGCGAGCGGGCGGTGTCCTCCTCCAGCGCCTGGGTGTTCACGGCGATGCCGGTGGGGCGGATGCCGGGATTGGTCAGGCTGCCGAGCTGAATCGTCAGGTCGATCACCTGGCGGATCGAGGGCAGCGGGTGCTGCACGCCGCGCATCGTCGTGCGGCTCGGCTCGTGGCAGACCACGAAGGCGTCGGCCTGCGCCCCGTGCAGCAACCCGAGGCTGACGCCGGCGAAGGACGGGTGGTAGAGCGAGCCCTGGCCCTCGATCAGGTCCCAGTGCTTCGGGTCGGCCGCGGGTGCGATCCACTCGACCGCGCCGGAGATGAAGTCGGCCACAACCGCGTCGATGGCGACGCCCCGGCCGGAGATGAACACCCCGGTCTGGCCGGTGGCGCGAAAATCCGCGTCCATGCCGCGGGCGCGCATGCCTTTCTCCAGCGCCAGCACCGTGTACTTCTTGCCGACCGAGCAATCGGTCCCGACCGCGAGCAGGCGGCGGCCCGGGCGCTTGGTGCCCTTGCCGGTGGCGAAGGTCTCGTCGGTGTGGCGCACGTCGTGGAGCGCCCGGCCGCGGCGTGCGGCCGCCTCGGCGATGGCCGGCACCGCGCCGAGCCGCGCATGCAGGCCGCTGGCGACGTCGAACCCGGCCTCCAGGGCGGCGACGATCTCGGCGACCCAGTGCTCGGGCAGCACGCCGCCGGCGTTGGCGACGCCGATCACCATCGTGCGGCAGCCCTTGGCCAGCGCCTCGTCGAGGGTGAGGTCGGGGATGCCGAGGTCGGCCGCGCAGCCCGGCAGCCGGATCTGGCCGATGCACCATTCGGGGCGCCAGTCGACGATGCCGTAGGCGGTCTTGGCGGCGAGCCGATCGGGCACGTCGCCGAGGAACATCAGATAGGGCGTCTCGATCTGCATCGGCCGTCATCCCTTCGCGCGCGCTGCCGCGGGTCCGGCTTCCTATCGCGGGATCGCGCGCGCGGGGCAATGCACGATCACGGCCAAAGCCCCGTTCGCCGACGGCTTGCCCCCGCCTCGCCCTTGCGAAGGACGCCGTTGTGCGATGTGGTCCCGTGCGAAACGGATGTGGGGCCAGTGGGCATGATGAAAATGTACGGTAATTGGCGCTCGGCCGCCGCCTTCCGGGTGCGGATCGCGCTGAAGCTGAAGGGGCTCGCCTACGAGGAGACCTTCATCGACCTGGACGCGGGCGACCAGCACGCGCCGGAATTCCGCAAGATCAACCCGCAGGGCGCGGTGCCGGCCCTGTTCGACGGCGACGGGCCGCCGCTGACGCAGTCGCTCGCGATCCTCGACTACCTGGAGGAGACCAAGGGCGGCGTCCCCCTGCTGCCGGCCGATCCGCGCGAGCGGGCGCGGGCCCGTTCGTTGGCGCAGCTCGTCGCCTGCGACACCCATCCGCTCTACGTGCCGCGGGTGCGCAATTACCTGATGGAGGCCTACGACCTTCCGAAGGAGCGGATGATGGGCTTCGTCCGCCACGCCTTCGAGACCGGGCTGAAGACCCTCGAGACCCGGCTCTCGACGGAGGACGGCACCGGCCGGTTCAGCCAGGGCGACGCGGTGAGCCATGCCGACCTCTGCCTCGTCAGCCTTTGGGTCGGCACCGCGATCTTCGGGGTCGAGACCGCGCCCTACCCCACCGTGGCGCGCATCGCCGAGACCTGCCTGGCGCTGCCGGCCTTCGCCGAGGCCCATCCCAAGCGCCAGCCCGGCGCGCCGGCGGCCTGAGGCCGCCGCACGCTCGAGGCCGCTCTCGGGTGGAGGCCACTCTCGGGTTGAGGCCACTCTCGGGTTGAGGTCCCGCCAAAAATTTTTGATCGCCGCGGCCGGATTACGGCCATCCTCGCATGGTTTAGACCGGTTCCGAGATACCCTGCCCGGGCGGGCGGCACGGTCGGTGCCTGCGCACGGGGGCACCGGGGGCGATGAGGCGGCGCCGGCCGCACCGAGGAGCGACGAGACAGGCATGGTACCGGGCGAGAACGAACAGGGCCTCCACCGCATCGTCGTGGTCGGCGGCGGCGCGGCCGGCCTGCAGCTGGCGACGAAGCTCGGCGACAAGTTCGGGCGCAGCAAGGACGTCCACGTCACCCTCGTCGACTGCGCCCGCACCCACATCTGGAAGCCGCTGCTGCACGAGGTCGCCGCCGGCAGCCTCGACGTCGGCCACCACGCGGTCGACTACCTGCACCACGCGCACCAGCACCATTTCCGCTACCGCATCGGCGAGATGACCGGGCTCGACCGGACCGCGCGCACGATCCAGCTCGCGGCGAGCCACGACGCGGAAGGCCGCGAGATCACGCCGGTTCGCGCGGTCGGCTACGACACGCTGGTCATGGCGGTGGGCTCGACCACCAACGATTTCGGCACGCCTGGCGTGAAGGACCACGCCATCGCGCTGGACACCCAGGATCAGGCGGTGCGCTTCCACCAGCGGCTCGTGAACGGAATGCTGCGGGCCCACACCCAGGTCGGTCCGGTGCGGCCGGGCCAGCTCCACGTCACGGTGATCGGCGCCGGCGCCACCGGCACCGAGCTCGCGGCCGAGTTGCACCGCACCGTCCGCGACGTGGTCTCCACCGGCATGGACCGGATCGATCCGGCCAAGGACCTGAAGATCACCCTGGTCGAGGCGGCCGACCGCATCCTGCCGGCGGTGCCGCCGCGGCTCTCGTCCGAGGTGATGGCGCTGCTCGCCAAGATCGGCGTCGAGGTCCGCGTCCAGGCCCGCGTCACCGAGGTGCGCGCCGACGGCGTTGCGCTGGCCGACGGCTCGTTCATCCCGTCCGAGCTCGTGGTCTGGGCGGCCGGCGTGAAGGCGCCGCCGTTCCTGCAGGGCATCGGCGGCCTGGAGACCACCCGCACCAACCAGCTCGTGGTGACGCCGACGCTGCAGACCACCCACGACCCCGACATCTTCGCGATCGGCGACTGCGCCTACCTCGTCGAGGCCGGCTCCGACCGCCCGGTGCCGCCCCGCGCCCAGGCGGCGCACCAGCAGGCGTCGCACCTGATCAAGCAGATCCCGGCTCGCATCGCCGGGAAGCCGCTGAAGCCGTTCAGGTACCGCGACTTCGGCTCGCTGGTCTCGCTCGGCGAATACTCGACGGTGGGCAGCCTGATGGGCTTCATCCGCGGCAAGAACATGCTCATCGCCGGGCTGTTCGCGCGGATGATGTACCGCTCGCTCTACAAGATGCACGAGCAGGCGCTCCACGGCACGATGAAGACGGCGCTCGACGCCGCCGCCCGCGCGCTCACCCGCCGCACCGAGGCGCGGGTGAAGCTGCACTGAGGGGGCAATCACGCCACTTCATAGGGCACCCCGAACGGATCGTGCGAAGCGCCACGCGGCCCCCTCTCCCGTTCGGGAGAGGGCTGGGGTGAGGGGTGCGTCCTCTCCGGACAATCCTCGCCCCTCACCCTGGCCCTCTCCCGAACGCGAGAGGGGACCCGCGCTTCACCTGCACCACGGGTGGATGTGACGACCTGTGCGGGAGAGAGGTCGGCGCACCAGGACCGCCCCCCCGTTGCCAGCCCCGGCATTCGGTGGTTCCGTGCCGCCGCCGCGCGCGTTCAGACGTGCCGCCAGGGAGAGTTCGTCAGCCATGATCCTCGTCAGCGTGATGTATCCGGCCGGTCCCCGGTTCGACATGGACTACTATCTCGGCCACCACATGCCGCTGGTGCGCGAGCGCTGGTCGCCGATGGGCCTGCATGAGGCCAAGGTCGTGCGCGGCGTCGGTACGCCGGACGGCAAGCCGGCCCCGTTCCAGGTGATGGCGCTGCTGACCTGGGACTCCGCCGACGCCTTCGCCAAGGCCGCCGCCCAGCACGGCCCCGAGATCTTCGGCGACATCCCGAAGTTCACCGACGCCGAGGCCGCGGTGCAGATCAACGAGCTGCCGGAGGCATCCGCGTGATCGACATCGTCCAGGCGGTCCAGGCCGCCGATCCGAGCCTCGGCACCAGGGTCATCGTGCTGCGCTCGGATTCCCGGGCGCTGGCGAGCCCGGAGGCGCTGGTGCCCGAGGCCGAGGCCTGGCTCGCCGAGAACGCGCCAGGCGCCCGGCTGCTGCGCAAGTCGATCCTGCTCGCCCCCTATCCCGGCGGCATGCCGGCCGAGCGCACGGTGACGGTGATGGCGTTCGCGGAGGCCCAGCACCTGGCCGCCTTCGCCACCGCCTGGACGGCCGACCCGGAGCCGGAGGACGACGAGGCCGCGCCGGAGGGCTGAAGGCCCGGGAGCGCCCCGCCCTCCCGCCATGAGGGCCACCGTACTCACACGATTCGGGACGGCCGCGGATCACTCGCGGGCTCCCCTCGCCCCGCGCGCGGGGAGAGGCCCGGCTGCACCTCGTCGTACAGCCGGGGAGCGCAGGCGAAGCCGAAGCGACGGTGAGGGGGCGCGAGCGGAGGAGGCTCCTCCGGCTCGGCCCCCTCACCCTCGGCTGCCGCCTCGCTTCGGCGACGACGAGGTCGCCGAAGCCCTCTCCCCGCAGGCGGGGCGAGGGGATGCGCACACAGCGAACCGCCGGCAGGGATACCGGAATTCAGTCATTTCGCATCGGACGGATGACACTTCCCCTCACGCCGCCTTAAGCTTGCCCTCACGCCGCCTTGAGCTTGTGGATCGTGCCGAGCACCTCGGCGCGCTGGACCTCGAGGCGGTGGATGAGCGGGCGTAGGTCCGCGTCGCCGTGGGCGGCGGATTCGATCTCGCGGCAGAGGCGCGAGAGGCGGGTGAAGCCGAGCATGCCGGCGGCCGAGACCAGGGCGTGCGCGTCGTGGGCGACCTGGACCCGGTCGGCCTCGGAGCGGAAGCGGTCGCGCAGCTCAGCCCCCATCAGGTCGAGGAGCGCCGCCACTCGCTCGGCCCCGAACCCGTCCTTCAGGGCGCCGAACACCGCTCCGTCGAGCACGGTGTTGGAGCCGTCCGTCGCGGCGGAGGCCGGCGCCGGGCGGGCCTCGCGCTGCGGGCCGGTCCAGCGCGCGATGGTGGCGTAGAGGTCGGCGCGGCGGAACGGCTTGCCGACGTGGTCGTCCATGCCGGCCGCGTGCAGGTCGTCGATCTGCTTCGGGAGCACGTTGGCGGTCATCGCGACGATCGGAATCTCGCAGGCCGGCGGCGGCAGCGCGCGGATGTGGCGGGTCGCGGTGAGGCCGTCCATCACCGGCATCTGCACGTCCATCAGGACGAGGTCGTAGCCCCGCCCCCGCGTCAGCGCCGCCTCGACGGCGGCCACCGCCGCCGCGCCGTCCTCGACCACGTCGACGACGTAACCCTGCGCCTCGAGCACCGCGCAGGCGAGCTCCTGGTTGAGCGGAACGTCCTCGGCCAGGAGCAGGCGCACGGGGCCCCCGGCCCTATCCGCGGCGGCCACCGCGGACGGCACCGCCGCGGGGACGGTCTCCTCGCCCGGCGGCAGCGTCAGGGTGAACCAGAAGGTCGAGCCGGCGCCCTCGCGGCTCACCACGCCGATCTCGCCGCCCATCAGCGACAGCAGGTGGCGGCAGATGACGAGGCCGAGGCCGGTGCCGCCGAAGCGGCGGCTGATCGAGCCGTCGACCTGGCTGAAGCGTTTGAACAGCCGGTCCTGCTGCGCCGGGTCGATGCCGATGCCGGTATCGGTGACCTCGAAGCGCAGGTCGTAGCCGCGCGCGCCCGTGCCCTCGCGCGAGACCGCGAGGGTCACCGAGCCGTGGGGCGTAAACTTCACGGCGTTGTTCAGGAGGTTCAGCAGCACCTGGCGCAGGCGGCTCGCGTCGCCGTGGACGAAGGCGGGCAGGTCCGGGTCGATCCGGGTCTCGATCCGCAGGTCGCTCTTCCGGGCGCCGCCCCGGACGATCGAGACGGTGTTGTCGATCACCGAGACCAGCGGGAACGAGACCGGGTCGAGGGTGAGCTGCCCGGCCTCGATCTTGGAAAAGTCGAGGATGTCGTTGACGACGGTCAGGAGCGCGGCGCCCGAGCCCTGGATCAGCTCCAGCCGGTGCCGGTCCTCCGGCCGCAGATGGGTCTCGTCGAGGAGCATGTCGGCGTAGCCGAGGATGCCGTTCAGCGGCGTCCTGATCTCGTGGCTCATCGCCGCGAGGAAGTCGCTCTTGGCCTCGCTCGCCCGCTCGGCCTCGGCGCGCGCCGCCTGCGCCTCGGCGGTGATCGCGCGCAGCGCCGCCTCCGCGGACTTCCGCTCCGTGACGTCGATGTGGAGGCCGACCATGTGGCTGGGCCTGCCGTCCGGACCGAACAGCGGCCGGCCGCGGGCGTAGACCCAGCGCGGCCCGACCCGGAACTCGGCGGTGTAGGTCGAGCGGGTCTCGATCGCGTGGCGAATCGCGTCCCAGACCTCGCCGACCTGCTCGGGGTCGACCAGGGCGGTCCACGCGGCCGTGGTGACGGCGCGCGGATCGCCGTCCTCGGGCAGCCCGTGGATGCGCAGGCTCTCGGGCGAGAGCCGGCACATGCCCGTCTGCATGTCCCAATCCCAGGTTCCGGCGTCGGCCGCCTCCAGCGCGATGCGGAGGAGGCCGCGGGCGTCCTGCTCGGCCATCCGCGCGGCGACGATCTCGTCGATGTCCAGCGCCGTGCCGAGCCATTCGATCACGGTGCCGTCGTCCATCAAGGGGACCGGCGTCATCGACATCTTGTGCCAACGGTAGGCGCCGTCGGCGCGGCGCAGGCGCCACTCGCCGGCATAGGTGGTCTCGCCCGCCTGGGCTGCCCGCCACGCCGCCGCCATGGCCGGGGCGTCGTCGGGATGGTTGCAGCCCACGCGCGCGGCGCGGCCCGAGCCGATCGGCCCGTAATAGGCGTGGAACTGGGGGTTGGCGTAGGTGATCTCGCCGTCGCCCGGGCGCATCGTCCAGACCAGCAGCGGCAGGGTGTCGGCAAGCCCGCGATAGCGGCTCTCGCTGCGGTGGACGTCGGCCTCGGCCCGGCGCCGGTCGGTGACGTCGATCATGACGCCGAACAGGGCGGTGGTCGCGCCGGACGCGTCGGTCTCGCAGGTGCCGCGCACCAGGACGTCGCGCTCGGTGCCGTCCGGTCGCAGGATGCGGGCATCGAAGTCGAAGTTCTGAGCCCCCGCGATCGCGCCGCCCACGGCGGCCACCAGACGCTCCCGGTCGTCCGGGTGGTAGACCTCGGCAAAGGACGAGAGGTGCGGCGGAGGGTTGGCGGGGTCGCGGCCGGCGATCTCGTAGAGGCCGACCGACCAGACCGGCTGGCCGTCTGCCAGGGCGACGCGCCAGTTGCCGACGTGGGCGAGCTGCTCGGCCATGGTCAGCAGGTGGTTGGCGCTGGCGAGCGAGGCGGAGCGCGCCGCGATCTCGTCGGCCTGACGCTCCAACTGCGTCTCGTGCGCGCTCCGCAGGACCATCTCGCGCCCGAGCGCCGTGTTCGCCTCCGACAGGCGCAGGTGCGCGACCACGATCTCGGCGAGCCCCTGCAGCGCCGCGGCGTCCTCGTCCGAGAAGTCACGCAGCCGCGAATCGACGAGGCACAGGGTGCCGACGCGGATGCCGGGGGCGAGGATGAGCGGCGTGCCGGCGTAGAACCGGATGCTGCCCTCCCGGCCGTCCACGAGCGGGCTGCCCCGATAGCGTGGGTCGCGCCGCGCGTCCGGCACGACGTGCACCGCGTCCGACTGGATGGTGGCGTTGCAGAAGCTCTCCTGCCGGGGCATCTCGCCGGGGACCACCACGCACGGCGTCTTCAGCCATTGCCGGTCGGCGTCGATGAAGCCGACGAAGGCGGTCTCGACGTCGAACAGGCGGCGGGCGGTACGGCACACCGCCTCGAAATGGGCCTCCTGCGGCGTGTCGAGGATGCCGAGGGCGTGCAGGACCGCGACGCGCTCGGCTTCGCGCCCCGCGTCCGCCACGTCCCCAAGCCCCTCTGTGCTGCTCACGATCGCGCGCCCCCTGCCGGCATCCCCTCGGGGCGCCGGCCCATGACCTCATCCGGTTCGCGCGCCCCCGCGGCGGCCCAGCGCCGGCGCGCCGCCTCCAGCGCCCACACCATGCCGAGCATCATGTAGACGTGTCGCCACTTCTCGATATCGATCTGCAGCGCCTGAAGGAAGAACATCAGCAGGGCCGGCCAGATCACCTGCGCGTGGGCGCGGAACGGCGAGGCCCGCGCCAGCAGCCGGAACCCGACGAAGCCCGTGGCCGCCACGATCGCCAGGAACACGGCGCCGCCGAGCCAGCCGCCGTTGGCGAAGCTGCCGATGTAGGAGTTGTGCGGCTCCAGCCCGAAGGTCAGGCGCCAGTGCATCGGCCCCATCCCGAGCGGGCGCTCCAGCAGCATCTCCATCCCGCGCAGCTGGTTGCCGAAGCGGCCGGTCTCGCCCTCGTCGTAGTCCTGGCTCACCGCCGCGCGGGTGGCGAACATCTTCTGGACGCTGTCGACCGAGAGCAAGGCCGCCATCGCGACGGCGCCGAGCGCCAGGGTCGCCAGGCTGAGGAGCACGATGCGGCGGCGCAGGCGCGCGGAGCCGCAGGAGGCGTAGACCGAGCCGATCATCAGGAGCGCGGCGACGACGGTACCGCCCCAGGAGCCGCGCGAGAACGACAGGAAGATCCCGACGAGGATGATCAGCAGGCCGGCGAGCGAAAGCACCGGGCGGCGGCTCGTCGCGGTGATGAGCCCGTGCATCAGGTAGAGGGCGCCCAGCGTCAGGAACGAGCCGAACACGTTCGGGTCCTGGAAGGTGCCCGAGGCGCGGTCGTACTTGTAGAACAGGTCCTCGATCCCGAGCCATTGCAGGTAGCCGACGATGCCGAGCACCGCCGAGAACACGCAGCTCGCGGTGTAGGCCTTCAGCGCCAGCTCGACCCGTGCCCGGGTGTCGTCGGAAAAGAACATCACGAAGAACACGCACGTCACCGAGAGGTAGACGAGCTGGATCGTCCAGGTGACCGGAAACTCCTCGTCGAGGAAGGGCAGCAGCCCGACGACGATGGCGCCGAGATAGAGCAGCAGCAGCAGGACCAGCGGGACCGCGCCGCGATGCAGGCGGATGCCGAGGCAGGCCCAGAGCAGGATCGTCGGGATCGCGATGACGTCGTAGGGCGAGGTCTCGGAGAAGGCGAAGCAGGCGAAGAACACGAAGGCCGCGAACAGCGCGCGGGCGAAACCATGGATCACCCGGATCAGCGGGACCCGGTCCGCATACGGCAGGACGAAGCCCGGAACGGCGGTGCTGGCCATGGCTCACGCGGACTCCGCGGGCCTGGAACGCGGGCCCGCACGACGTTCGGCCCTTCATGATCCGGAAAGGTTGAGATTCGGCTGACAAGCCCTCGCTGCCATTCGATGCCGCGATACCGGCCCGCGGGCCGCATCGTCGCCGTGCGGAGACTTGCGCCGCGACTCCGGCCGTCGAAACTGTAGCGTGTCACTTGACAGTTTACGGACGGGATGCCATATCTCGCCTGTCGTCAGACCTGCGATCGGCAGCGAGAGGCTCGTGCCGGGATGATCGTCAGCTTCCGGCACAAGGGTCTCAAGGAGCTGTTCGCGTCCGGCCGTTCCGCCAAGATCGCCGCTCATCTCAAGGCGCGCTGCCTGCGCATCCTGGACGCGCTCGACCAGGCCTCGAAGCCGGCGGACATGAACGTGCCGGGCTACGACTTCCACGCCCTGCACGGGTTCACGCCGACCCGATACACCGTCCACGTGAACGGTCCGTGGTGCATCACGTTCGAGTTCGAGGACGACGACGCCGCGCGCGTCGACTTCGAGCAGTATCATTGACGGTGAGGAGAGGCGATTTGCCCGAGGAATTCGCAGCCAAACGCCCGAACCGGGCCCCCACGCACCCCGGCGCCATCCTGCGGGAGGACGTGCTCCCGGCCCTGGGGATCACGGTTACCCAGCTCGCCAGCCATCTGAAGGTGACCCGCCAGCAGATCCATCGTGTGCTGTCGGAATCGTCCGACGTCTCGCCGGAGATGGCGCATCGGCTGGGCAAGCTCTGCGGCAACGGCCCCCTGCTGTGGAGCCGGATGCAGGAGGCCTACAGCCTCTGGCAGGCGGCGGAACGGCTCGGCCCCGACCTCGCGGAAATCCCGACCCTTGAGGCGAAGCGGGCGGCCTGAAGCAGCCTGCGGGACGATGCCGAGCTACACGCCCAGCATCGAACGACGGTCGGCCTTTTGTGACCCGGAAGGATCGAGATTCGGCCGACGGCGCCGCTCGACCGGAACCGGGCCAGACCGTATCATCGGTACCGGCCATCACCGTATCGAGGACGCGACCCGATGTCGGGCACCACTGTGCCGCTCAACTCCGATCTCGAGGAGCAGCTCGGGCGCATCCACCAGCAGCGGGAAGAGAGCGAGAAGTTCGTCGCCGAGTAGAAGAAACTGATGGCCGAGTCGATGAAGCTCGAACACGAAGCGCGAAAGCTGGAGCGCGACCGGATGCTCGCCCCCTGGCAGATCGCGCTCTCCGGCATGGCGGCGGACGCGGCGTTCTTCGGCGCCGGCGCCGCCTTCGTCAAGCTGATCGGATCGTGACGCGCGGGTCGGTCACGATCTGGCTTACCTGAGCGTCAGGCGGCGCAATCCAAAAAACCCGCCTTGATCGCCTCGGCGTCGAGCTTGCGCCCGATGAACACCACCCGCGAGGAGCGGTCCTCGCCCGCCTTCCACTCGGCTTGCAGGTCGCCGTCGAGGATCATGTGGACGCCCTGGAAGACGAACCGGTGCGGCTCGTCGGGGAACGAGACGATGCCCTTGCAGCGCAGGATGTCCGGCCCCTGGATCGTGGTGAGGTTCGAGATCCACGGCATGAACTTCTCCGGGTCGACCGGGCCGTCGATGCGGGCCGAGAACGACTGCATGTCGTCGTCGTGGTGATGGTGGTGCCCCTCCTCCAGGAAGTCGGGCTCGAGGTCGAGGATGCGGCCGAGGTCGAAGGCGTTGCGGCCGAGCACCGCGTCGATCGGCACGTCGCAGTTCGTGGTGCGGTGGAGCTTGGCGTAGGGGTTGATGGCGCGGATCTCGCCCTCGACGCGCGCGAGGTCGGCCTCGGAGACGAGGTCGGCCTTGTTGAGCAGGATCACGTCGGCGAAGGCGACCTGGTTCTTCGCCTCGGGCGCGTCCTTCAGGCGCTCGGACAGCCACTTGGCGTCGGCGACCGTCACCACCGCGTCGAGGCGGGCGGCCTCGCCCACGTCCTGGTCGACGAAGAAGGTCTGGGCCACGGGGGCCGGGTCGGCTAGCCCCGTGGTCTCGACGATGATCGCGTCGAACTTGCCGCGCCGCTTCACCAGGCCGTCCATGATGCGGATCAGGTCGCCGCGCACGGTGCAGCAGACGCAGCCGTTGTTCATCTCGAACACTTCCTCGTCGGCGCCGACGACGAGGTCGTTGTCGATGCCGATCTCGCCGAACTCGTTGACGATCACCGCGTAGCGCTTGCCGTGGTTCTCGGTGAGGATGCGGTTGAGCAGCGTCGTCTTGCCGGCGCCGAGGTAGCCGGTCAGGACGGTGACCGGGATCTTCCCGGACGTGGTCGACTCGGACGTCGTCGGCTCGGACGTGGCGGGGCTCTGCGATCCGGACATGGGGCGACTCGTTTTCGGGGGCGGTGACGCGGAGGGCGCCCGGGCGGAGCCGGGCTGCCGACGACCTGTCATATCGTATCATCGGCCCGCGGATGGAAGCACCCGAGCGCGGGCGCGGCGGTCTGGGCGCCCATGTCCGTCGCGAGGGCTCGTCCCTTGAGCGAGGCCGTCCCGTCGCAAGGCTGTCGCGAACGCCTGTCAGGGAGCGCTGGAGACCTGCCGCGTTCGAAGCTGGCGCGCGACGCCCGCCCCGGCGCCGCCGCGGGCCGGTCGATCCTCGTTTGTATCCGAGTCCTTCGTGCCCGATATCCCGAACGTGATCGCCACAGCGCGCCGCAATCGTCCTGCGGCGGCGCCCGACACCGGCGCGGCCATTGTGCGCCCCCGGCGCGCGGGATATCGGCGCTGCAGCAACGCACGCGTCGCCGGACGGCCCTAGGCCCGGCCTGCCTTAGAAAAGCACCATCGATCGGTTCGGTGCGGGGTGACGGGTTCCACCTCCGTCCGATCGCTCCGCCCCTCCCGCGACCACGACCCGAAGACGACAGCGCGATGGACGCCCGCACGCCTCTCGACCCCGACACCGACGCGCCGACGGGCGGGACCCAGCGTCCCCGCCGCCAGGGGCTGCTGCCGATCGCGGTGGTGCTGTCGCTGGTGATCGCCGCCGTCGCCGTGGTGGCGGTGTTCCCGCAGCCGGTGCGCGGCGTGCTCGAATCCGCGGCGACCTCCGTCCGTGGGATGTTCGGCGGGGCGGCGCAGGACGAGACCGCCGAGGCCGAAGCCCCCGCGACCTCCGCCGAGCGGACCTTCCGGCCGACGCAGGAGCAGCGCGCCGCCTTCGAGATCCACCCGGTGGCGACGATGACGTTCCGCCCGGAGGGCTCGGCCGAAGGCCGCATCGCGCTCAACGACGACGACAACGTGCCCGTGGCCTCGCCCTATTCCGGCCGCGTCACCAAGGTGCTCAAGCGCGCCGGCGACGACGTGAAGGCCGGCGAGGTGCTCCTCGTCATCGAGGCCACCGACATGGTCCAGGCCCAGAACGACTACCAGGGGGCGCTCAACACCATCCAGAAGCAGCAGGCGCTGCTCAAGCTCGACCAGACCATCGCCAGCCGGCAGCAGGAGCTGTTCGCGGCCAAGGCGGTGGCCCTGAAGGACTACCAGTCGGCCCAGAACGACGTGATCGCGGCGCAGAGCGACCTGAAGACGGCGCAGGCCTCGCTGGACGCAGTGCGCAACCGCCTGAAGCTGCTCGGCAAGACCGACGCCGAGATCGCCGCCTTCGAGAAGAACGGCACGATGAGCGCCGAGACGCAGATCCAGGCGCCGATCGCCGGGACGATCGTTCAGCGCAAGGTCGGCATCGGGCAGTACCTCACCACGTCGAGCGACCCGGCCTTCGTCATCGGCGACCTCTCGACGGTCTGGCTCATCGCCAACGTGCGCGAGAGCGAGATCCCGAAGATCCGCATCGGCCAGGAGGTCGAGGCGCGGGTCGCCGGCTTCGGCACCCGCGTGTTCAAGGCGCGGGTGAACTACATGGCCTCCAGCCTCGATCCGGCGACGCGCCGCCTCGCCGTGCGCAGCGAGGTCGACAACCCGGACCGGTCGCTGCGGCCGGAGATGTTCGCCACCTTCACCATCGTCACCGGCAAGCCGCAGCCCTCGCCCGCCGTGCCGCTCGCGGCGATCGTCTACGAGGGCGCCAGCGCCCACGTCTGGGTCGCCCGGCCCGACGGCGCCATCGCGGCGCGCGGCGTCACGCTCGGCCTGATCAACGGCGACAACGCGCAGGTGGTGGACGGGCTCGCCGCCGGCGAGGAGGTCGTCACCCGCGGCGCGCTGTTCATCGACCGCGCCGCGTCGGGCGACAAGGCGTCCTGACCGGACGGGAACGGCCGGGGGGCATGACGCGATGAACAGCCTGATCGTCTTCTCTCTGCGCCAGCGCGTGCTGGTGTGCCTCGGCTTCCTGGTGATGCTGGCGCTCGGCTACGCCGCCTACACCCAGCTCAACATCGAGGCCTATCCCGATCCGGTCCCGCCGCTCGTCGACGTGATCACCCAGAATCCCGGCCAGTCGGCCGACGAGATCGAGCGCTACATCACGATCCCGCTGGAGGTGGCGCTCGCCGGCATCCCGAACGCGCAGGTGGTGCGCACGATCTCGCTGTTCGGCCTGTCCGACGTGAAGGTGCAGTTCAACTACGAGTTCACCTACGAGGAGGCCTTGCAGCGGGTGCTCAACCGCCTGTCGCAGGCGCCGCCCCTGCCGAACGGCGCGACGCCGCAGATCTCGCCGACGAGCCCGGTGGGCGAGATCATGCGCTACAAGCTCGTCGGGCCGAAGGGCTTCTCGTCGGCCGAGATGAAGACCCTGCAGGATTGGGTGCTGCAGCGCCGCTTCAAGGCGATTCCGGGCGTCGTCGACGTGACCGCCTTCGGCGGCAAGGCCAAGGAATACGAGATCGCGGTCGACCTCAACCGCCTCCAGGCCCAGGGCATGACCCTGGTGCAGCTCGTCTCGGCCCTCAACAACTCCTCGATCAACGTCGGCGGCCAGACGCTGAACGTCGGCGAGCAGTCGGCCGTGGTCCGCGGCGTCGGCCTGATCCGCGACATGGACGACATCAAGGATACGATGCTGACCCAGGTCGCCGGCACGCCGGTGCTGGTGCGGGACGTGGCGGACGTGCGCGTCTCGAACGCGCCGCGGCTGGGCATCGTCGGTCACGACGGCTCGAACGACATCGTCGAGGGCATCGTCCTGATGAGCCGCGGCGGCCAGAGCCTGCCGACGCTCAAGCGCGTGGAAGCCGAGATCGAGAAGATCAACGCCTCGACGATCCTGCCGCCCGAGGTGAAGATCGAGCGGATCTACGACCGGTCGGGGCTGATCCACACCACCACGCACACGGTGATGCACAACCTCGTCTTCGGCGTGGTTCTGGTCTTCGTGGTGCAGTGGCTGTTCCTCGGCTCGCTTCGAAGCGCGATCATCGTGGCGGCGACCATCCCCTTCGCCCTCGGCTTCGCCATCCTGATCCTGGTGGTGCGCGGCGATTCCGCGAACCTCCTGTCGCTCGGCGCGATCGATTTCGGGCTGATCGTCGACGCCACCGTCATCATGGTCGAGAACGTGTTCCGGCACCTGGCCGAGCCGCACCACTCGGAGGGGCAGCCGGCGCCGGGCGGCCTCACCGGACGGCTCGGCACCATCGCCATCGCCGGCTCCGAGGTGAACCGGGCGATCTTCTTTTCGGCGACGATCATCATCGTTGGCTTCCTGCCGCTGTTCACGATGTCGGGCGTCGAGGGCCACATCTTCGGGCCGATGGCCAAGACCTACGCCTACGCGCTGGTCGGCGGCCTGCTCGCGACCTTCACGGTCTCGCCCGCGCTCTCGGCGGTGATCCTGCCGAAGCACGTGGAGGAGCGCGACACCCTGATCGTGAAGGTGCTGCGCTTCGGCCACGAGATCATCCTCGGCTTCGGCCTGCGCAACCGCATCCTCTCGATCGCGGTGACGGTGGCGATCCTGCTGGTGTCGGGGCTCGTCG
Source organism: Methylobacterium sp. WL12 (assembly GCF_008039475.1). Classification (NCBI taxonomy): domain Bacteria; kingdom Pseudomonadati; phylum Pseudomonadota; class Alphaproteobacteria; order Hyphomicrobiales; family Methylobacteriaceae; genus Methylobacterium; species Methylobacterium sp. WL12. The sequence continues at coordinate 20,586 of NZ_VRUW01000019.1, forward strand.
CGCGGAACCTCGGCCTCGAGTTCCTGCCCAAGCTCGAGGAGGGCAACCTCTACGTGCGCGGCACGATGCCGGCCTCGATCTCGCTGGAGGCCGGCAACGCCTACGTCGAGCGCCTGCGCAAGATCTTCACCGAGGTGCCCGAGGTCGTCACCGTGATCTCGCACCAGGGCCGGCCGAGCGACGGCACCGACGCCACCGGCTTCTTCAACGTCGAGATCCTGGCGCCGCTGAAGCCGATCGACCAGTGGCGCAAGGGGCTCGACAAGGAACAGCTCATCGCCGGGCTGTCGAAGCGCCTCGACGCGGAGTTCCCCGGCATCGAGTTCAACTTCTCCCAGTACATCGAGGACAACGTCCAGGAGGCGGCCTCGGGGGTGAAGGGCGAGAACTCGGTCAAGGTCTACGGCACGGATCTAGCCGCGATCACCAAGGCGGCCAACGACGTGAAGGCGGTGCTCGCCACCGTCCCCGGCGTCACCGACCTCTCGGTCTTTGCCTCGCTGGGCCAGCCCACGGTGCGGATCGACGTCGACCGCCACAAGGCCGCCCGTTACGGCCTCTCGATCGGCGACGTGAACACCACCATCGCCGCCGCCATCGGCGGACAGACCGCGGGCGACCTCTACGAGTACGGCTCCGACCGGCACTTCCCGATGCGCGTGCGGCTGGCGAAGGAATACCGCTCGTCGCTGGCCACCATCCGCAACATCACCATCGGCGCCGCCAACCCGAACGGCGGCGTGGTGCAGGTGCCGCTCTCCGAGATCGCCGACGTCGACCTCGTCTCGGGCGCGTCGTTCATCTACCGCGAGGACCAGGAGCGCTACATCCCGGTGAAGTTCTCGGTGCGCGGGCGCGACCTCGGCGGCACCGTGCTGGAGGCGCAACGGCGCGTCGCCGACGAGGTGACGCTGCCGGCCGGCTATCACCTCGAATGGGTCGGCCAGTTCACCAACCTGCAGGACGCGGTGACGCGCCTCAGCCTGGTGGTGCCGATCACCCTGGTGCTGATCGCGCTGCTGCTGTTCATCAACTTCAACTCGGTCGCCGACATGCTGCTCGGCCTGTCGGTGATCCCGATGGCGATGATCGGCGGCATCTTCGCGCTGGCGCTCACCGGCACCCCGTTCTCGATCTCGGCGGCGATCGGCTTCATCGCGCTGTTCGGCATCTCGACGATGGAGGGCGTGATCCTGCTCGCCTACTACAACCAGCTGATGGAAGAGGGATGGCCGCGCAAGGAGGCTGTCTGGCACGCCTCGATCGTGCGGATGCGGCCGGTGATGATGACCTGCGTCGCCGCCTGCGTCGGCCTCCTGCCGGCGGCGGTCTCCACCGGCATCGGCTCACAGGTGCAGAAGCCGCTCGCCCTCGTCGTCGTCGGCGGCATCCTGCTCGCGCCCAACCTGATCCTCGTGGTGGTGCCGGTGCTGATCTCGCTGTTCTCCCGCCGCCAGCCGAACCCGCTGGCGACGCCCGTCCTGCACCGGGCGGCGGCGTGATGGCGTCGGCTTCGAAACCCGTGGCGCGGGCACCACAACCCCCGCCCTCCCCGCCCGTCACGGCCAACGCCGCATTGACTCGACGCCCTCCCGCGGCGCTCTACCGGGCGGGGGTTCGCGCGACCGCGCGGGCCGGCACTCGCTGGGGCGCGATGATCGAGACGGCCCTGTACCGGCGATCCGCACGGGCGGCGGCGCTTGCCGCGAGCCTGAGCCTGTCCGCCTGCGCGGTCGGCCCGAACTACATCGCGCCCGAGGATCCGCCGGTCGCCCGCTACACGAAGGAGCCCCTGGCGAACCCGAGCGCGGCCGACAAGGTCGCCACGCGCCAGGGCGGCTCGGCCGACCAGAGCTTCGTCTCGGGCGCCGACATCCCCGGCCAGTGGTGGACGCTGTTCCGCTCCAAGGCGCTGAACCGCCTGGTCGAGGAGGCGCTGGCCAACAACCCGAACCTGGAGGCGGCCCAGGCGAGCCTGCGCATCGCGCAGCAGAACGTGCTCGCGCAGAAGGGCACGCTGTATCCCTCGCTCTCGGCCAACCCGCAGGCGCTGGGCGCGCGGGCGCCGGGGCTCGACCTGCAATCGCCGCTGCAGAACCAGAACAACTACCTCTACAGCCTCTACACGCCGCAGGTGACGGTGGCGTTCAACCCCGACGTGTTCGGCCTCAACCGCCGCACGATCGAGGGGCTGGAGGCGACGGCCGAGAACCAGCGCTTCCAGCTCGAGGCCGCCTACCTCAGCCTCACCGCCAACGTCGTCGCCGCCGCGATCCAGGAGGCCAGCCTCCGCGCCCAGATCGACGCGACGAAGCGGGTGATCCAGGCCCAGACCGAGGTGCTGACCCTCTACAACAAGCAGCTCTCGCTCGGGCAGATCGCCGGCGCCGACGTGATCCAGCAGCAGGCGGCCCTGTCGCTGTCGCAGCAGCTGCTGCCGCCGCTGGAGAAGCAGCTGGCGCAGCAGCGCAACCTCCTGACCGCGCTCGCCGGACGCCTGCCGAGCGAGGAGGTGGCTGAGACCTTCACCCTCTCGGCCCTGCGGCTGCCGACGAAGGTCCCCGTCAGCCTGCCCTCGCGCCTGGTGCAGCAGCGGCCGGACGTGAAGGCGGCCGAGGCCCTGGTGCAGCAGGCCTCGGCCGGCGTCGGCGTCGCGGTGGCGAACAGGCTGCCGCAATTCTCGATCACCGCCGCGGGCGGTTCGAGCGCCGTGCGGTTGGCGCAGATCACCAACCCGGGCGCCGGGTTCTTCACCATCCTCGGGCAAGCCACCGCGCCGATCTTCGACGCCGGCACGCTCTACCGCCGCCAGCGCGCCTCCGAGGAGACCCTGACCCAGGCGCAGGCGCAGTACCGCGCCGTGGTGATCGCCGCGTTCCAGAACGTGGCCGACGCGCTGCGCGCCCTGCAATCGGACGCCGCCGCGGTCGCCGCCGCCTCGGCCGCGGAGAATGCGACGGGCCAGAGCCTCGGCCTGATCCGCAAGCAGTTCTCGGCCGGCGCCGTGAACTCGACGCAGGTGTTGATCGCCCAGCAGGGCTACCTCTCGGCGCTCGTCACATCGGCCGGCGCGCGGGCGACGCAGTACGCCGACACCGCGGCCCTGTTCCAGGCGCTCGGCGGCGGCTGGTGGAACCGCGCCGACGTCGCCCCGCCCCCGCCCGAGACCGACCCGCTGAAGTTCTTGTAAGGCGGCCGCGAGGACGCGGCGCGTTGACGGCCGGGGTGGCGATCGCCATTCTCAGGAGCGAGAGGCTTTGGCATGACCGCTCCCACATCCGTCCTGCACATCCGCGTCGATGACGAGACCGAGGCCGGCGCCGTGGTCGCGCTCGATGCCCTCGGCCTGTCCATGTCGGATGCGGTGCGCCTGGTCCTGCACCGCGTCGCCACGGATCGAGCGCTTCCCTTCGAACTCGGGGTTCCGAACGCCGAGACCCGGGCTGCGATGGAGGAAGCCGAGACCATCGCCCGCCGGCACCGGAGCCGCTTCACGAACGCCGACGCGTTGATCGCCGACCTTGAAGACGCCGGCATCCGCTAGAGCATTTTTCAAGCGAGGTGGATGCCGGCTCGCGTGAAGAAAATGCGACCACACAGCAGGTTAGAGCATTTTCCGTGATCCAGAGATCACGGAAAATGCTCTAAGCGCGCCGCCCCGCCGCGGGCGTCGGACTACACGAAGACCTTCCGCAAGGATTGGGAACGCCTGTCCCGCTCCGGCCGGTACGACATGTCTCGTCTGAAACAGGTCATGCTGCTGCTGATCGCCAACGACGGCCCCCAGGCCCCGAGTGGCTCGATCATCCGTTGAAGGGGAATTGGGCGGGACATCGCGAATGCCACGTCGGCGGCGACTTCCTGCTCGCCTACACGATCGACGACGAACGCGGCTCCGGCCTCGTCGTCTTCGTCCGCGCCGGCACCCATGCGGACCTGTTCGGAGCCTGAACGGATGCCCTGCGCCGGCCTTGGCGGGATGATGCCGCCGCCGCCGGCAGGCCACGTCCGATGTCCGTCCCTCTACGAAGGCCCGCCTCATGAGCTTCACCGCGATCCCGGCCGTGTTCATGCGCGGCGGCACCAGCAAGGCGCTGATGCTGCACCGGCGCGACGTGCCGGCCGACGTCGCGGCCTGGGAACCGCTGTTCCTGTCGGCGATGGGCAGCCCCGATCCGTTCGGGCGCCAGCTCGACGGCATGGGCGGGGGCGTTTCGTCGGTCTCGAAGATCTGCGTCGTCGCGCGCTCGCGCCGCGACGACGCCGACGTGGATTACACCTTCGTCCAGGTGGTGGTGCGCGAGGCGCGGATCGACCTGTCGGGCAATTGCGGCAACATGCTCTCGGCGGTCGGCCCCTTCGCGATCGACGAGGGGCTGGTCTCGGCGCCCGACGGGCCTGTGACGATCCGGATCTTCAACACCAACACGAAGAAGGTCGTCCACGCCGCCTTCGCGGTGGCGGGCGGACGCGCGGTCTACCGCGGCGACCTCGCCATTCCCGGCGTCGCGGGGACGGCCGCGCCGATCCGCCTCGACTTCGTCAATCCCGGCGGCGCCACCACCGGCCGGCTGCTCCCCATCGGCACGGTGCGCGAGCGCCTCGCGGTGGCGGGGCTCGGGCACTTCGACGTCTCGATGGTGGACGCCGCCAACGCCTGTGTCTTCGTGAAGGCCACCGCCCTCGGGCTGACGGGGACCGAGCTGCCGGCGGCGATCGAGGCCGTACCCGGCCTGCTCGACCGTCTCGGCCGCATCCGCCGCGCGGCCTCGGTGGCGATGGGCATCGCCCGCGACGACGCGCACGCGGCCACCATCGTCCATGTCCCCTTCGTCGGCCTGGTGGCGCCGCCGCAGGACGCGGGCACCCTCTCGGGCGAGCGCGTGACCGCCGCCGCGGTCGACCTCACCGCCCGGGTGATCTCGAACGGCGTGCCGCATCAGGCGCTGCCACTCACCGCCCCCCTGTGCCTCGCGGTCGCCGCCCGCCTCCCCGGCAGCGTCGTCGCCGAGGTCGCCCGTGAAACCGCCGACACCCTGCGCGTCGGCATGCCCTCAGGCGTCCTCACCGCCGACGCCGACGTGGTCCAGGATGGGGACGGGTTCCGCACGACGCGCGGTTCGTTCTTCCGCACGGCCCGGCCGCTGATGCGGGGGGTGGTGTACGCGTGAAGCGGACAAGACGGCGTCCCTCCAACCTCGGTCAATCCGGGGCTGCGAAGCAGAGCCCGGAATGACGGGGCGGGTGTGATCGCGGGATCAGCGCGTCCGCCTCACGTCCCCACCACCACCAAGACGATCTCCCGCCGGTGCGCCCGGTCGCGGTGCTCGATCAGGTACACGCCCTGCCAGGTGCCGAGCGCAAGGCGGCCGTCCACCACCGGGATCGACAGGGTGGCGTCGGTGACCATCGTGCGGATGTGGGCGGGCATGTCGTCCGGTCCTTCGGCGCCGTGGACGTAGGCCGCGTGGCGCGGGGCGAAGCCGTCCAGCGCGGTCATCAGGTCGGCCTGCACGTCCGGGTCGGCGTTCTCCTGGATCGTCAGCGAGGCCGAGGTATGCCGGCAGAACACCGTGACGATGCCGTCCGAGACGTCGCTGTCGCGCACGAAGGCGGCGACCGCGTCGGTGAACTCGGTGAAGCCCGGCCCCGGCGTGGCGATCGTCAGCCGCCCGCCGGCCTGGCGCCGGACGGAGCCGGAAAACAGCGCCTCGACCGTCCCCACCGTGCCACGCTTCATTCCGCGATCTCCAAGGTCGTGCCCGGCATCGTCTCGCGCTCGCCCCGCGCCAGGATGCGTTCCAGAAGGTCGATCCGGTCGGCCTCGGCTGCCGGCTTGTCCCAGCGGATGCGGCTGACGCGGGGGAATCGCATGGCGACGCCCGATTTGTGCCGGGTGGAGCGTTGCACGCCCTCGAAGGCGATCTCCAGCACCAATCCGCCCTCCGTCCCGTAGGCGACCTCGCGCACCGGGCCGAAACGCTTCACCGTGTGGTTGCGGACATAGCGGTCGAGCTTGGCCAGCTCCGCGTCGGTGAAGCCGTGATAGGCCTTGCCGACGGGCACCAGCTCGGGCCCGTCGGCGCCGTCCCGCCACACGCCGAACGTGTAGTCGGAGTAGAACGACGAGCGCTTCCCGTGGCCGCGCTGGGCGTACATCATCACCGCGTCGACGAGGTGCGGCTCGCGCTTCCACTTCCACCACGGGCCCTTCGGGCGGCCGGGCAGATAGGGGCTGTCGCGGCGCTTGAGCATCACGCCCTCGATGGCGTCGGCATCCAAGCCGGCTCCCAAAGCCGCCGGGTCGGCGCGGGCCGCGGCCAGGTCCTCCCAGGTCGAGAACGGCACCAGCGGCGAGACGTCGATCCGCACGTGGTCGAGCGTCGCCACGAACGCTTCGAGCCGGGCGCGGCGTTCCACGAAGCCGAGCCCGCGCAGGTCCTCGCCGTCGGCGGTGAGCAGGTCGTAGGCGCGCACATGCGCCGGGAACTCCTCCGTCAGCTTGCCCGTCACCGCCTTGCGGTTGAGGCGCTGCTGCAGCACGTTGAAGCTCTGCACCCGGCTCTCGCGCAGGATCAGCAACTCGCCGTCGAGCGTCCCCGTGAAGGTGACCGCCTCGGCCAAATCCGGGAAGGCGCCGGAGATGTCCTCGCCGGTGCGCGAGTAGATCCGCGCCACCTGCTCGCCCGCCGCGTCGCGCCCGCCGACGAGCTGCACGCGGATGCCGTCCCACTTCCACTCGCCGGAGAAGTCGGCCGGGGCGAGCTTGTCGAAGTCGGTCTCCTCCTCGATCGGGTGCGACAGCATCGGCGGCCGGAACGGGGCCGGGTTCAGGGTCTCGGGCCGCGGGCCGCGCCCCTCCGCCCAGGCGAACAGGGTCTCGAACGGGGCCTTGAGCCCGTGCCAGACCTCCTCGACCGCGTCCGCCTCGTGGCCGCCGAGCGCGCCGACCGCGGTCTTGGCGAGCCGCGCCGACACGCCGACGCGCAGGTTTCCGGTGACGAGCTTCAACAGCGCCCAGCGCCCGGTCTCGTCGAGCGCGTCGAGCCAGGTCGCAAGGTGCTGAGGCAGGTCGGCCTTGCGGATGGTCGACAGGGTCTCGACCACCTCGGCGAGCGTCGGCACGTGCGGAGGCGGGTTGTTGTGGCCGGGGCCGGGAGCGCCGACGGGCTCCCTCTCCCGTTCGGGAGCGGGGACCCGCGCTTCGTCCGCGAGGGGTCCCGGCCAGATCAGCGCGGTCGTCTCCGCGAGATCGCCGACGTAGTTGTGCGAGAGCCGGAACAGCACCGGGTCGATCCGCGCCTCGACGAGGCCGCGGATCAGCGCGGGCTTGGCCTCGCGGAAACTGAGGGTGCCGGTCATCGCCGCGAGCGCGTAGCCGCGTTCCGGGTCCGGGGTCTTCGCGAAGTAGTCCTGCAGCAGGCGCAGCTTCGCGTTGCGGCGCGGCTCGTAAGCGAGGCGGTCCAAAAGCTCGGCGAAATCGTTCACGCGGCGGCCTCGTCGGTGACCTCATCAGCGGCGTCTTGCGCCGCCTCGACGGGCGCCGGCTCCGCGTCGCCGTCGTCGCCGTAGCCCAGCATGTGCAGCGGTTTGGCCTTGATGCCCTGCGTCCCGCACCAGTGCACCAGCGCGTCCTCCTGCCCGTGCGTGACCCAGACCTCGCCGGCCCCGGTCTCGCGGATGGTGCGGCAGAGGTCGGGCCAGTCGGCATGGTCGGAGATCACCAGCGGCAGCTCGACGCCCTTCTGGCGGGCACGCGCGCGCACCCGCATCCAGCCCGAGGCGAAGCTCGTCACCGGGTCCGGGAATTTCCGCGACCACACGTCCTGGATCGACGAGGGCGGGCACAGCACGATGGCGCCCTTCAGGCCGGCGCGGTCGGTGGCGGCCACCTTGGGCGTGTCGCCCAGCGCAAAGCCCTCGCGCTTGTACAGCTCGGTCAGCTTCTCCATCGCCCCGTGCAGGTGGATCGGCCGGTCGTAGCCGGCCTCGCGGAGCAGCATCATCACCCGCTGCGCCTTGCCGAGCGCGTAGGCGCCGACGATGTGGGCGCGCTCGGGGAACAGAGCCACGGAATCGAGGAGCTTGCGCACCTCTGCCGCCGTGTCGGGCATGCGGAACACCGGCAGGCCGAAGGTCGCCTCGGTGATGAACACGTCGCAGGGCACCACCTCGAACGGCCGGCAGGTCGGATCGTGCGCGCGCTTGTAGTCGCCCGACACCACCACGCGCACGCCTTGCGCCTCGATCGCGATCTGCGCCGAGCCGAGGACGTGCCCGGCGGGGGCGAACCGCACCGTCACGTCGCCGACGCGGACGTCCGCGCCGAGCACGGCCTCCTGGCGCGCACCGCAAAAATCTTCGCCGTAGCGCACCGCCATGATGCGCAGGGTCTCGCCCGTGGCGAGCACGCTGCCGTGGCCGGCCCGGGCGTGGTCGGCATGGCCGTGGCTGATCAGCGCCCGCTCGACCGGCCAGGTGGGGTCGACGTGGAAGCGCCCGAGCGGGCAGTACAGCCCCTCGCGGGTCAGGGTCAGGAGGTCGCCGGCGCGAAGCGTCATCGGTCCCGTCTCGTCGAGGGTTGGGTCTGGCGGAGGATGGGTCTACCGAGGGGTGGCGTCGCCGACGATATAGGGCGTCGTCCCGACGAGACCCGGATCGATCCCCCATGACATCGATCCCCGCCATCGAATCGATCCCCGCCGTGAAATCGATTCTCGCAATGCACCAGGCCGGCTCCGGCGACCTGCTGGCCGACCGTCGCTTCGCCTACGCCGAGGCGTGCCTGGCCGAGGGCGACTGCGTCGGCGCCGCCGAGATGGCCGAGCAGGCGCTGGAACGCGCCCCGCGCTTCGCCGCCGCCTGGGTGCTGCTCGGGCGCGCCCGCGAGGCGCGGCACGCCGCCGAGGCCGCGGCCGGCGCCGCCGACCCGGCCCTGTTCCAGGCGGCGCTCCGTGCCTACGAGACCGGACGCGACCTCGACCCGGAGGACACGCTCGGCACCCTCGTCCACCTGGCGCGGATCGCCGGCGACGCCGCGCTGCCGGTGCTGTCGCCGGCCTACCTGCGCGCCCTGTTCGACGGCTATGCCGGCCGCTTCGAGCGCCACCTCGTCGAGGGCCTGGGCTATTGCGGCCCCGCGCTGCTCTGCGCGGCGCTCGACGCCTACGATGGATCGCGGGAACCGCCGCGGGGCTCCTTCTCCCAGGGGGAGAAGGGTGGGATGAGGGGCGTGACCTCTCCGGACAGTTCTCATCCCTCGCCCCAATTCTCTCCCGCACGGGAGAGGGAGCCGGGCGGCGCCCCCCGCTACGGCCACGCGATCGACCTCGGCTGCGGCACCGGCCTGATGGGCGCGGCGCTCGGCGCCCGCGTTGGGACGCTCACCGGGGTCGATATCGCGCCGGCGATGCTGGCGCTCGCCCGGCGCAAGGGCCTCTATGCGCGCCTCGTCGAGGCCGGGATCGAGGACTTCCTCGCGGGCGAGCCTGCGGCCTCCGCCGACCTCTGCGTGGCGGCCGACGTGTTCATCTATCTCGGGCCGCTCGCGACGGTGCTGTCCGGCATGACGCGGGTGCTGCGCCCGGACGGGCGCGCCGCCTTCACCGTGCAATCGCACGACGGCGACGGCGTCGTGCTCGGGCCGGACGGCCGCTACGCCCACGCCGACGCCTACCTCGCGGCCGCCGCCGAGGCCGCGGGCTTCGGCGACCTCGCGATCCGTTCAGCGGTGGTCCGGCGCGAGAACGGCGCGGACGTTCCCGGACGCACCGTGATCGCAGTCAAACGTAGTGCAAGCACGGGAGTGGAGGCCGCTTAATCCCGGCGCCGGAGAGCGAGGTGAGGAATATCACCCTGCCGGCCGTGCATAGTTGAACCTTGGCCGTGCTCGGCTCTTTATAGCCGTCGATCCCACCGCCGCCCGCTCGACCCCCTGCGCCCTCACGGGAGAAGCGGGCGCGACCCACCACGTTTCGAGGCCCTACATGGTGAACGAGAAGACCGCCCCCGGGGACCCGCCGGACAAGGCCTTCCCGGCGAGCGCGGCGACCCGCATCCCCTTCGCGATCGTGCTGGCGTTCCTGGCCGGCGCCACGGACTCGATCGGCTTCCTCGAGTTCTCGCAGCTGTTCATGTCGTTCATGTCCGGCAACACCACGCGCTTCGGCGTGGCGGTGGCGAACGCGGACTGGGAGAACACCCTGCGCGTCGTCACGGTGCTGCTGGTCTTCTGCTTCGGCGCCTTCCTCGGCACCTTGATCGCCGCCTGGGTCGGCCGCTGGCGGCTCTCGGTGCTGCTGACGATCGAGGCCGCCTTGCTGGCGCTCGGCCTGCTGATGCCGTGGGGCACCTTCGCCTTCCCGCTGCACGCCTATCCGATCGTCCTGGCGCTCGGCCTGCAGAACGCGATCCTCCAGGACGAAGGCGGTCGCAGCATCGCGCTCACCTACGTCACGGGCGCGGTGGTCCGCTTCGGCACCGGCATGGCCAACCTGATCCTCGGGACGGTGGCCTCGTCGTTCTGGATCCAGGCGCCGCTCTGGGCAGGCCTGTCGTCGGGCGCGGTGGTCGGCGGCCTGCTGCAGATCCGCTACGGCGAGAGCGCCTTCCTGTTCCCGGCGGCGCTCGCGGCCTTGCTCGCCTTCATCGCCGTTGTCCTGACGATCGCCAAGCCCGGCAGCGAGCTGGTGGCCGGCTCCTCGCCGGCGCCGGACGCGAGCCCCGACGCGAAGGCGATCGACGCGATCCACTGACCGCGGAGTCGGGACATCCCCTCCTCCGAACGGGCGATCGTTTTGCCTATTTCGCTGCGGACACCGATGACCCGCGGGTTCCCCCTCTCCCCGCGTGCGGGGAGAGGCCCGGCTGCATCCCGTCGTGCAGACGGGTAGCGGAGGCGAAGCCGAAGCGAGGGTGAGGGGGCGCGAACGGATGAGCCTCCTCCGGGTCAGCCCCCTCACCTTCGGCTGCCGCCTCGCTTTGCCGACGACGAGGTCGGCAAAGCCCTCTCCCCGCACGCGGGGCGAGGGAATGCGCGTCAAAAGAGGTGCCAGACGCGGGGATGCGTGAGTCCTGTCGCTTCTGCGGGAACGGGAGGAGGCGTGGTCAATCCACCGGCGCGCCACGGAGGCGCTTGGTCGCGCCGCGCTGGGTCTTGGCTTCGAGCCGCCGCTTCTTCGAGGCCAGCGTCGGGCGCGTCGCGCGGCGCGGAACCGGTGGCACGGCGGCCTCGGCGACGAGCTTGGCCAGCCGCTCGCGGGCGTCGGCGCGGTTGCGCTCCTGCGTGCGGAACTGCTGCGCGCTGATCACCAGCACGCCGTCGGCCGTGAGCCGCCGCCCGGCGAGCCGCATCAGGCGCACCGCCACCGCGTTCGGCAGGGCGGCCGAGCGGCGCACGTCGAAGCGCAGCTGCACCGCCGTCGAGAGCTTGTTGACGTTCTGGCCGCCGGGGCCCGAGGCCCGCACGAAGGTCTCGTGCAGCTCGGCCTCGTCGATGGCGATCTGAGGCGTGCAGACCAGGGCCACGGCCCCCTCCCCTTCCGGCTCAGCCGGCTTCCGAGGGCGTGCGCGCCTTCACGGCCAGCGCGTGCAGCCCGCGGGCGAACGCCTCGGCCAGCAGCGCGTTGACGACGCGGTGGCGGTCGACGCGGCTCTTCCCTTCGAAGGCGTCCGAGACCACATCGACGCGGAAATGCGTCTCACCCCCCGGCCGCGCGCCGGAATGGCCCGCATGGAGGTGGGATTCGTCCACCACGTCGAGGCGGGCCGGCGCGAGTTCCGCCGCCAGCTTGGCCTCGATCCAGTCCCGCAGCGTCGCCGTTCCCGTCATCCGTCCATCCCTCGTGTTGCGTCGCAGCCGCGTCACCTGGCGGCCGGGTCGTCAAGCCCGTTCGCCCGCATGCGTCATCAGGCCCGGCGCCCTTGTGTCTCGGGTCCACCCCCTCATAATCGCCCCGTCATGGATCTCAACTCGCCCCTCTTCGACAGCATCCGCATCCGGCGCACCTGCGACGAGCCCAAGACGGCCGGCGGCAAGACCGCGGCCGGCAAGAACTCGGCCGGCAAGAACTCGGCCGGCAAGACTGCGAGCGGCAAGCCCGCGGGCACCTGCGAGGCGGAGGGCTGCACCCATGCCGGCCTGTTCCGCGCGCCCAAGGGGCGACGCGCCGAGGGGCAGTACTGGAACTTCTGCATCGACCACGTGAAGGCCTACAACGCGACGTACAACTACTTCGACGGCATGAACGACGACGCCGTCCAGGCCTTCCAGAAGGACGCGATCATCGGCCACCGCCCGACCTGGGCGATGGGCGTGAACCGCCCGGCGGCGGCGAAGGCCGCCGACGCGCCGACGCGCGACTGGGCCTACGTCGACCCGCTCGGCGTGCTACGCGCCGAGGGCGTCGGCGGCACCCGCGGCCGTCAGGCCCCGGCCGAGCCGGCGCGGCCGAAGCTGTCGGCGACCGTGCGCCGGGCGCTGGACGTGCTGGGTCTCGAGGAAGGGGCCGACACCGCCGCGATCAAGGCGCAGTACAAGGCCCTGGTGAAGCGCTTCCATCCCGACGCCAACGGCGGCGACCGCTCCTTCGAGGAGCGCCTGCGCGACATCATCCGGGCGCACGACGTGTTGCGCGCGGCCGGCCTCTGCTGAGGCCGGCACGATCGATGCAAAGCCGGGCGTCGCGACGCGGCGAGCGGTTTTCGCGCGCGAACGACCGGAATTCTCCGAACGCCGACCTATATGTGGGCCTTGCCCTGAACGCCTGCCCGTCTGTGGCGCCCCGGCGCGACGACGGTTAAGGAAGGGCCTGCATCCCGGCGGCGTTCGCCCGGCGAGGCGAGGCCCGAGACAAGTTCCGCGCGGCTTTCGATCCGATGCCCGTCGGAAGACCGCCCTACGAGGTTCCGTATGCTCTCTGACGACAAGCCCGCCATGCTCCCCGACCGGACGGTCTCCGTCCGCGACACCTTCGGCATCGACATCGACCTCCAGGTGCCCGCCTTCGCGGAAACCAGCGAGCACGTGCCCGATCTCGATGCGGACTACATCTTCGACCGCGAGACCACGCTGGCGATCCTGGCCGGCTTCGCGCGCAACCGCCGCGTGATGGTCACCGGCTATCACGGCACCGGCAAGTCGACCCATATCGAGCAGGTCGCCGCCCGGCTGAACTGGCCCTGCGTGCGGATCAACCTCGACAGCCACGTCTCGCGCATCGATCTCGTCGGCAAGGACGCGATCGTGCTGCAGGACGGCAAGCAGGTCACCGCCTTCCAGGACGGCATCCTTCCCTGGGCGCTACAGAACAACGTCGCGCTGGTCTTCGACGAGTACGACGCCGGCCGCCCCGACGTGATGTTCGTGATCCAGCGGGTGCTGGAGCTGTCCGGCCGCCTGACGCTGCTCGACCAGAAGCGGGTCATCCGCCCGCACCCGGCCTTCCGGCTGTTCGCCACCGCCAATACGGTCGGCCTCGGCGACACCTCGGGCCTCTATCACGGCACGCAGCAGATCAACCAGGGCCAGATGGACCGCTGGTCGATCGTCACCACGCTCAACTACCTGCCGCACGACCGCGAGGTCGACATCGTCCTGTCCAAGGCGACCCACTACAAGGGCGACCAGGGGCGCGACGTCGTCAGCCGCATGGTGCGCGTCGCGGACCTGACCCGCAACGCGTTCATGAACGGCGACCTCTCGACCGTGATGAGCCCGCGCACGGTGATCACCTGGGCCGAGAACGCCGACATCTTCCGCGACATCGGCTTCGCCTTCCGCGTCACCTTCCTCAACAAGTGCGACGAGCTGGAGCGGACGCTGGTCGCCGAGTTCTACCAGCGCGCCTTCGGCAAGGAGCTGCCCGAGAGCGCGATGAACGTCGCGCTGAGCTGAGCTTGATGGAGAGGATGCGATGGGTAAGCCGGCCCTGAAAGACGCCCCCGTCGTCGCGAAGGCCGGCGGATCGGCTCCGTCGCGTCCTCGTTACGAAGATGATTTCTACGGCTGGCTCCTCGAACAGGCCGACCTCCTGCGCGCCCGCCGGTTCGACGACCTCGATCTGGACCACGTCGCCGAGGAGCTGGAGGGGTTGTCGAAGAGCGAGTTCTCCAAGCTCCAGAGCTGCCTGCGCGTCCTCCTCATGCACATGCTGAAATGGGACCAGCAACCGGAGCATCGCACGCCGAGCTGGATCTACTCGATCCGCGAACAGCGCCGCCGCGTCGGTCGCATCCTGCAGCAGAATCCCGGCTTGAGGTCGCGGATCGTGGAGGCGCGGGACGGCGCCTATCAGGATGCGCGGGATTGGGCCTCCAACGAGACCCATCTGGACCCCGACGAGTTTCCGGACACTTGCCCCTACGATTGGGACGATATCCGCGAGCGTCCCTTCGACCTCGATTCCGTTAAGAAGTAGCATCCATGTCCATCTCCAACCGCAAGCCCGGCGAACGCCGCGAGCCGGTCGCCGAGCCCCTGAAGCGCTCGGTCGCCGGGTGCCTGCGCGCGATCGCCAAGCGCTCCGAGGTCGAGGTCACCTACGCCACCGACCGGCCGGCGCTCACCGGCGACAAGGCGCGCCTGCCCGAGCCGCCGCGCAAGCTCACCGTCGCCGACGTGGCGGTGCTGCGCGGCAACGCCGACGCCATGGCGCTGCGCCTCGGCTGTCACGACATCACGGTCCATCGCCGGCTCGCGCCGGAGAATTCCGCGGCGCGTGCGGTGTTCGACGCGGTCGAGCAGGCCCGCGTCGAGGCGATCGGCTCGCGCCGGATGTCGGGCGTCGCCTCGAACATCTCCGCGATGCTGGAGGATCGCTACCACCGCGGCGGCAAGTACGAGAACATCACCGACCGGGCCGACGCGCCGATGGAGGACGCCGTCGCCCTGATGGTGCGCGAGCGCCTGACGGGCCAGCAGCCGCCGGAGGCGGCCAAGCGCATCGTCGAGCTGTGGCGCGCGCACATCGAGGACAAGGCCGGCCCGAACCTCGACGGTCTGATCGGCTCGATCGAGGACCAGCGCGGGTTCGGCCGCTCCGTGCGCGAGCTGCTGTCCTCCCTCGACATGGCCGACGAGACGCCGTTCGACCCCGAGGACGACGAGAACGACGACGAGAACGAGGCCCAGGACGACGAGCAGACCCCGAGCGAGGGCGACGCCGAGGAGCAGAGCCAGGGCGACCGCGCCGAGGTCGAGACCTCGGAAGAGGCCTCCGACGACATCGAGGAGGGCGCGCAGGAGGCGGCCGACGCGCCGTCCGGCGAGCTTCCGGAGGAATCCGAGGACGCCGATTCGGAAGAAGCCTCCGAATCCTGGCGCCCGCCGTCGAAGGCCGCCAACGAGCTGCGCGGGCCGGACTATCGAGTGTTCAATCCGAAGTTCGACGAGGTGATCCACGCCGAGGACCTGTGCGACGCCGAGGAGCTCGCGCGGCTGCGCAGCTACCTCGACAAGCAGCTCTCGCATCTCCAGGGCGTCGTCGGGCGGCTCGCCAACCGCCTGCAGCGCCGGCTGCTCGCCCAGCAGAACCGTGCTTGGGACTTCGACCTCGAAGAGGGCCAGATCGACCCGGCGCGCCTCGTGCGGGTGGTCATCGACCCGTTCCAGCCGCTGTCCTTCAAGCAGGAGAAGGACACCAATTTTCGCGATACGGTGGTGACGCTGCTGCTCGACAACTCGGGCTCGATGCGGGGCCGCCCGATCACCGTGGCGGCGACCTGCGCCGACATCCTCGCCCGCACCCTCGAGCGCTGCGGCGTGAAGGTCGAGATCCTCGGCTTCACCACCCGCGCCTGGAAGGGCGGCCAGTCGCGCGAGGCGTGGCTCGCCGCCGGCAAGCCGAACGCACCGGGCCGCCTCAACGACCTGCGCCACATCGTCTACAAGTCGGCCGACGCGCCCTGGCGCCGGGCGCGGAAAAACCTCGGGCTGATGATGCGCGAGGGGCTGCTCAAGGAGAACATCGACGGCGAGGCGCTGGACTGGGCGCACAAGCGCATCCTGGCCCGGCCCGAGCAGCGCAAGATCATGATGGTGATCTCGGACGGCGCGCCGGTCGACGATTCGACCCTGTCGGTCAACGCCGGAAACTACCTCGAGCGGCACCTGCGCTGGATGATCGAGGAGATCGAGCAGCGCTCGCCGGTGGAACTCCTGGCGATCGGCATCGGCCACGACGTGACCCGCTACTACCGCCGCGCCGTGACGATCATCGACGCGGAGGAGCTCGGCGGCGCGATGACCGAAAAGCTCGCCGAGCTGTTCGAGGAGGATGCCGGCGGCCGCGCCCCGATGCGGGCTTTCGGCGGACGCCGGCGCTGACGCCTGAGAGCATTTTCCATGATCCCCGGATCACGGGAATGCCCTTACTGACTGTGTGATCGCATTGTCTTCACGCGAGCCGGCATCCACCTCGCTCGAAAATGCTTCAGGTGAGAGCCCGCAGCGCGACCAGCACGGCGAGGTGCCCCGGGTAGAACGCCTGGAGCGCGTAGGGCGGCAGGAAGCGCGGCCGGCCTCGCAGCCGCAGGGCGACGAAGAGCACCAGCGGGACGCCGACGAGGATCGTCGCGGCGTCGATGAGGGCGGAGATCCAGGGAGTTTCGCCCCGCGGGTGCCAGCCGTGCCAGTTCAGACCGACGATTGTGGCGACGAGCCAGGCGCCGTAGGCGCGCGGCTCGCGAAGCGCGAGAAGGATCGCCGCCGGCAGCAGGATGCCGGCGAGGCCGAAATCCACCGCCGTCTTGGCGAGTGCGGGGGCGAGGAGCACCACGGCGAGGCCGAGCGCCAGGGCCGCATGACGAAGCCCGGTGCCCGCCCGGTCGAGCGTGGTCGCGAACGCGATGCCCGCCGCCAGGGTGAACAGGATCGACCCTTCGGTGGTGCCGAAGGGGAAGGCGGCAGCGTAGATGGCCTGCGTCGGCACCGCGAGGGCGAGCAGCGCCAGCACGTAGCGGCCGGGATCGGCGCCGCGCACGACGTGCAGCACGGACACCACGCAGAACAGCGGGAAGGCGATCCGCCCGAGCCGCCACAGGGCGACGGCGTGGCCGTCGAGCAGAATGGTGTCGACGTGGTCGCCGACCATCAGCACGGCCGCCGCGCCCTTGATTGCGTCGAGCGGCGCGCCGGCGAACGCCGTGGCGGGCACGAAAAAACCGCCGGCATGGGGGTCCATGCGGCGGTTCATGATCTCGCGTCGCCCGAGGGCGAGGGCTTCAGGCGGCGACGGCTTCCGGAGCCGCGGTCTCGCCGAGCTTCTTGTGGATCTCGCGCTTGAGCAGCTTGGCCGTCTGCGACAGCTCGACCTCGTGAGCCTTCACGAGGAAGGCGTCGAGGCCGCCGCGGTGCTCGACCGAGCGAAGCGCATGCGCGGTGACGCGCAGGCGCACGCGGCGGTTCAGCGCGTCCGAGGTCAGCGTGACGTTGCAGAGGTTCGGCAGGAACCGGCACTTCGTCTTGCGGTTCGAATGGCTCACGAGGTGGCCGACCTGAACGGCCTTGCCGGTGAGTTCGCAGCGGCGTGCCATGATAACGCTATCCTGTCTCGTTCCTGGGCGATCCCGACCCGCCCTCATGGGCTGGGTGCGCCGACTGGCCAGCCCCACCCGAACGTCGTTCCAGGCCTTGCGCAGTCGTGTCTGAGTGGCGGCCTATAGGCGAGACAGCCCGCGACCGTCAAGGCGAAACCCGACATCGCGTCGTCATGAAGGCGCCGGCGCACGCAGCGCGACAGGCTGAACGCAGGCGCCCTCGCGCCGCGGCGCGCCCCCGGACCCTGGGCGTCGGCGGAACGGCCTGTTAACCATGTCGCTTCGATAACCAACCCCCGGGCAGCCCCAGGGCGCCGCGTCGTCGGGCCCGGCGCCCGGACGACCTCGTGAGGATGCGATTCGGACCATGAGCGCCCGCCCCAACCGCAGCGCCTTCCCACTGATGCGCCTCGTTCTCGCCGCCGCCCTCGGCGCCGGCGCCCTGTCGCCGGCCGAGGCGCGCGAGCGCAAGGCCGCGCCGGCCAGCATCGCCGTCGATTACGGCATCGCGCTCGCCGGCCTGCCGATCGGCACCGCGCGGCTGGCCGGCACCTTCGAGAGCGCGAAGTACCGCGTCGACGTCTCGGCGACGCTGACCGGCCTCGTCGGCGCGATCACCGGCGGCCAGGGCTCGGCCCGCTCGGCCGGGATCATCGCCGCCGCGCCGCAGCCCAACACCTTCTCGATCGCGACGCGCACGGCCAACTCCGGCATCGCCGTGCGCATGGCGCTCGCCCACGGCAACGTCACCCAGTCCGAGGTGACGCCGCCGCTCGTCGACGTGGACGACCGCGTGCCGGTGACCGCCGCCAACAAGCGCGGGATCATGGACCCGGCCAGCGCCCTGCTGATGCCGGCCCAGGCCTCGGGCGAGCTGACCAACCCCGACAACTGCAGCCGCACGCTGCCGGTCTTCGACGGTGCGACCCGCTTCAACGTGGTGCTGAGCTACGGCGAGACCCGGGCGGTGGAGAAGCCGGGCTACTCCGGCCCCGTGCTGGTCTGCAACGCCCGCTACCAGGCGGTGGCCGGCCACCGGCCCGACCGGCCGGGGGTGCGCTTCATGGAGGAGAACCGCGACATGTCGGTCTGGCTCGCGCCCGTCGAGGGAACGCGGATGCTGGTGCCGATCCGGATCTCGGTGCGGACCACGGTCGGCACCAACATCATCGAGGCGACCCGCTGGGTGCGCGGCGCCGCCACCGCCGAGGCGCCGGCCACCACCGGCAGCCTCGCGAGCCGCTGAGGATGCGCCGCGTCGCGCGCGCTGCGCTCCTGGCGGGCGCCGCCCTGCTCGCCCCCCTGCGCCCGGTCGCGGCCGAACCGCTCGAGGCCGGCGCCAGCGCCTGCGGCGGAAACGCCTACTCCTCGGCCGAGGTGACGGAGGGGCGCGGCCGGCGCCGCGGGCCGCTCACCGCCGTGCCGGACACGCTCTGCGCCGACATCGAGACGGGGCGGCCGTCGACGCGGATCGAGCTCTACGGCATCCCCGATCGCGACGGATCGGCCTACGGCCTTGGCGGAGAGCGGGCGCCCGCCCCATATGATCGCTCGTTCCGGCGCAGGCCGTCGGCCGACTGACGCCTCGTCCCCCCGGGGCGGGATGCGTCGCCATGCGGTGCCTCGACGGCTCGCGCGGCACCCAGCGCCGAAGGGATGGCTCCGATCCTCCAGCACCGCCGCTCCCTCCCGCCCTCGTCCCGCGCGCGCGGCGTCACGGCGGTTCTGGGGCCGACCAACACCGGCAAGACGCACCTGGCGATCGAGCGGATGCTGGCCCATCCCACCGGGATGATCGGCCTGCCGCTGCGGCTGCTCGCCCGGGAGGTCTACCTCAGGGTCGTCGCCCGCGTCGGGGTCGACAAGGTCGCCCTCGTCACCGGCGAGGAGAAGATCAAGCCGGACCGGCCGCGCTACTGGATCTCCACCATCGAGGCGATGCCGCGCGACCTCGACGTGGCCTTCGTGGCGATCGACGAGATCCAGCTCTCGGCCGACATGGATCGCGGCCACGTCTTCACCGATCGCCTGCTGAACCAGCGCGGGCGCGAGGAGACCCTGCTGATCGGCTCCTCGACGATCCTGCCGCTGGTGCAGTCGCTGATCCCCAACGTCCACACCACGACGCGCCCGCGCCTCTCGACGCTGACCTATGCCGGCGAGAAGAAGCTCGGGCGGATGCCGCGGCGCACCGCGATCGTCGCGTTCTCGGCCGAGGAGGTCTACGCCATCGCCGAGCTGATCCGGCGACAGCGCGGCGGCGCGGCGGTGGTGCTCGGCGCGCTCTCGCCCCGCACCCGCAACGCGCAGGTCGAGCTCTACCAGTCGGGCGACGTCGATTACCTCGTCGCCACCGACGCCGTCGGCATGGGCCTCAACCTCGACGTCGACCACGTCGCCTTCGCCGCCACCTGGAAGTACGACGGCACCCGCTTCCGCAAGCTGACGCCGGCCGAGCTCGGGCAGATCGCCGGACGGGCCGGCCGCCACCTCTCGGACGGCACCTTCGGCTCCACCGGGCGCTGCCGCCCGTTCGAGCCCGAGATGATCGAGCGGCTGGAGAACCACGACTTCGATCCCCTGCGCATCCTGCAATGGCGCAACCCCGACCTCGACTTCCGCTCGCTCGACGCGTTGCAGGCGAGCCTCGACGTGCACCCGAGCGAGCCCGGCCTGACGCGGGCGCCGATGGGCGAGGACCAGCAGGCCCTCGAGATCCTGATGAAGGAGGACGACTTCCGTGCCATGGCGAGCGGCGCGTCCGCGGTGCGCCGCCTCTGGGACGTCTGCGGGGTGCCGGATTACCGCAAGGTCCACCCCCAAGTGCATGCCGACCTCGTGGCCGAGCTCTACCGCTTCCTGATGAAGGGCATGGCCGGGCGCATCCCCGACACCTGGTTCGCCGAGCAGGTGGCGATGATCGACCGCACCGACGGCGACATCGAGACCCTGTCCCGCCGCATCGCCCACGGACGCACCTGGACCTTCGTCGCCAACCGCCCCGACTGGCTTCGCGATCCGGAACATTGGCAGGGCGAGACGCGTCGGGTAGAGGACAGGCTGTCCGACGCCCTGCACGAACGCCTCGCGAGCCGCTTCGTCGATCGGCGCACCAGCGTCCTGATGCGGCGCCTGAGAGAGAACACGATGCTCGAAGCCCAGATTACCCCCGACGGTGACGTGACCGTCGAGGGTCAACATGTCGGCCACCTCCACGGCTTCCTGTTCGTGCCCGATGCCAGCGCCGAAGGCCACGAGGCCAAGACGCTGCGCAGCGCCGCCGAGAAGGGGCTCGCCGGCGAGATCGAGTCGCGCGCCGAGCGGTTCTCCGCCGCCGCCGACGCCTCGCTGGTGCTGAGCCACGACGGCGTGATCCGCTGGACCGGCGCGCCGGTGGCCAAGCTGGCGCCCGGCGACAAGATCTTCGCCCCCCAGATCCGGCTCCTCGCCGACGACGCGCTTGCCGGCCCCGCCCGCGAGAAGGTGGTGGCGCGGCTCGACGCCTGGCTGAAGGCGCACGTGACGCGCCTGCTCGGGCCGCTGATCGAGATCGAGACCGCCGCCGACCTCACCGGGCTCGCCAAGGGCATCGGCTTCCAGGTCGTCGAGGCGCTCGGCGTGCTGGAGCGCGCCCGCGTGGCGCAGGAGATGCGCACCCTCGACCAGGACGGCCGCGGGGCGCTGCGCCGCCACGGCGTCCGCTTCGGCGCCTACCACCTGTTCCTGCCGGCCCTGCTGAAGCCGGCGCCGCGGACGCTCGCCGCCCAGCTCTGGGCCCTGCAGAACGGCGGACTGGAGCAGCGCGGCCTCGACGAGATCGGGCACCTCGCCGGCTCCGGCCGCACCTCGATCAAGGTCGATCCCGAGATCGCCAAGGGCCTCTACCGCGCCGCGGGTTTCCGCGTCTGCGGCGAGCGCGCGGTGCGCGTCGACATCCTCGAGCGGCTGGCCGACCTGATCCGTCCCGCCGTCTCCTACCGCCCCGGCACCACGCCGGGCGCGCCGCCCCCCGGCGCCGCCGACAAGGACGGGTTCGTCGCCACCGTCGGCATGACCTCGCTGGTCGGCTGCTCGGGCGAGGATTTCGCCTCGATCCTGACCTCGCTCGGATACAGCGCCGAGACCCGGCCCGGCCCGGCGATCACCGTGCCGCTGCTGCCCGCCGCCCCGACGACGCCGGTCCAGCCCGTCGCACGCGCGACGGACGGTGCGACCGAGGCGACTCCCGAGGCCACGTCTGAAGCTGAAGCCGGCGAGACCGGCCCCGCCGAGGCTGCGGCCGCCGAGGCGGCGACCTCGGACGCCGTCTCGGAACCGGCCGAGCCGAACGCGCACGAGGCGGAGGCCGGAGAGGCCGTCCCCGCTCCCGAGGCAACGCCAGAGCCCGAGGCGGCGCCCGCCGCCGAGGAGCCCGTTGCGGAAGCCGCGCCGGACGAAGCGCCCGCCGAGGACGCCGCCGTCGAGCCGGCGAAGGAGGATGCGGGCGTCGAGGCGACCGCTTCCGAGCACGCCGACACGCCGACGAACGACGCGGCTTCCACGGAGTCGGCTTCGACCGACGTACTTCAGACCGCCGACGAGGGTTCAGCCGCACCCGCCGGCGAGGAAATTCCCGCCGAGGCCGCGTCCGAACTGCTCGCCGACGCCGTCGCCGAGGAGCCGGCGACCATCGAGGTGTGGACGCTGCAGCGCCACCAGCGCCAGGCCAACCCGCGCCCGAACCGCCCGCGCGGCGCCGGCCGCGGCCGCGACGGCGCCCCGGGCGCGCCCCAGGGCGAACGCCGCGAGGGCGAGCAGCGCCGCGACGGCGGCCGCGACCGGCCCCGTCCGCACGCGACCGAGGGCCGCGACCGACCGCCGCGCCAGGACGGCTCCCGTCAGGATGGTCCCCGGCCCGAGGGTGGCCGGCCGGAAGGGCCGCGCCGCCACGACGGCCCGCGCCGCGAGCGCTTCGAGCCCGGCGCCCGGCCCGACCGCCGCGACGAGCCGCGCCATGCCGGCCCTCGACCGGATGCCCGGCCCCCGCGCCGCGAGCGGGCGCCCGATCCCGATTCGCCCTTCGCCAAGCTCGCCGCCCTGAAGGCGCAGCTAGAATCCGGCGAAGGCGGCAAGCGCTGAGGCACCGCCGGTCTGCATGAAGGAAGGGCGGCAGCGGCTGGACAAGTGGCTGTGGTTCGCGCGGTTCGCGAAGTCCCGCGCGCTCGCCGCCCGCCTCGTGGAAGACGGCCACGTCCGCCTCAACGGGACGCGGACCACCCTGCCGGCCAAGGGGCTGGCCGTCGGCGACGTGCTGACGGTCGCCGCCGCCCACGCCACTCTCATCCTGCGGATCCTGGACCTCGGGACGCATCGCGGCTCGGCCCCGGTCGCCCGGCTGCTCTACGCGGACCTCGCCGCCGGGGGCGACGAGGCTCCGGCCCCTCTCTCTGTAGAGCCCAGCCCGCCCCTGGAATCATTGTAGACAAGCCACAGTCCCGTGCGGCGGCCAGGTTGCGGCATGGCTGCGCTTGTCAGCCCCTTTGGCAGGGGCTAGAGCCCTTCCCATCCAAGGGCCGCCTACGAGGGCCCGTGGACACGCAAGCCGAACGCGCCTTCGCCCGCCCGCGAGACCGTTCGAGCCCCCGGCGGCCGCGGATGCGGCCAGCGCGGATCGAGGACGAAAATCGCACCATGACCTACGTCGTCACCGACAATTGCATCAAGTGCAAGTACATGGACTGCGTGGAAGTCTGCCCGGTGGACTGCTTCTACGAAGGCGAGAACATGCTCGTCATCCACCCCGACGAGTGCATCGATTGCGGCGTCTGCGAACCGGAATGCCCGGCCGAGGCGATCAAGCCGGACACCGAGCCGAACCTCGAGACCTGGCTCAAGGTCAACGCCGACTACGCAAAGGACTGGCCGAACATCACCCAGAAGAAGGACGCGCCCGGCGACGCCAAGGATTGGGACGGCGTGGCCGGCAAGTTCGAGGCCCACTTCTCCGCCGCCCCCGGCACCGGCGACTGAACAAGCCGGCACGATCCCGCGTATCGACGCGGCGGCTGGCCTTCGGGTTGCCTTGCGTTTGCCTCGCCGGCCCGCGGCCGGCCCCAGCGAACCCGTGCATAACGCGCTCCGGATGGTCCCGAACCGTCCGGGGTGCGTCGCGCTGCTTTGATTCGACCGTTGATTTGTGATAGACAATCCTTCTGCCGTCGCTCGCGCCTGACGTGCCGCCTGCCGCGTTCAAAACGCGAAACCCGGATCACCCGGGATCACAGGATGCACGCGCTCGACCGCTGGAGGCGTTGCCTTCGGCGGTTGTTCTATCATGGGCTGCGCACGGCTCGCCTGGGAGCCTCCGCCTGCCCGACCTGTCTGGTCGGCGGCGTCGGTCGGGCGTCGGAAGCCGGGTGTCCCGTCCCGGAAGACATGGTCACGCGGGTGCTTGCAACCCCCCGCGCTTTGTTCTGGAGGCCCTTCTCGCATGACAACAGCCAAGAAGCCGACGACGGGCCGCCAGGGATTCAAGACCGGCGAGGCGGTGGTCTATCCCGCCCACGGCGTCGGCCGCATCACCGCGATCGAAGAGCAGGAGATCGCCGGCTACAAGCTCGAGCTGTTCGTCGTCTCCTTCGAGAAGGACAAGATGGTCCTGCGCGTCCCCACCGCGAAGGCCAACAGCGTCGGCATGCGCAAGCTCGCCGAGCCGGAGCTGGTGAAGAAGGCCCTCGACGTGCTGACCGGCCGCGCCCGCGTCAAGCGGACGATGTGGTCGCGCCGCGCCCAGGAATACGAGGCCAAGATCAATTCCGGCGACCTGCTTTCGGTCACCGAGGTGGTGCGCGACCTGTTCCGCTCCGAGGCCCAGCCCGAGCAGTCCTACAGCGAGCGCCAGCTCTACGAGGCCGCCCTCGACCGGATCGTGCGTGAGATCTCGACCGTCAACCGCATTACCGAGACCGAGGCGCTCAAGCTCATCGACCAGAGCCTGCAGAAGTCGCCCCGCCGCGGCAAGGCCGAGGCGGAAGCCGAGACCGACGGCGACGAGGCCATCCAGGAAGAGGCCGCCTGAGGGCGCGCCGACTCGGCCGGACCCTTTCCGGCCCTTCCATCGTCGACCGAGCCCGGTGCGCCAGCGCCGGGCTTTTTCTTTGGGCCGGCCCCCAAAGCGCATGTCGGCTGGAGCCGTCCGGCAACACCCGCTCGCGGAATCGTGCGCGCCGCGGAACCGGGCATCGCGCGCCCTGTTGCATCGCCGCGGAACCATCGCCTTCGCCTTCCCGTTGTCCGGTGCCTTGCGTGGATGCCCGGATCGTACCGGTGAGTCCGCAGGACGCGGTCGAGGCCGCAGAAGCGCTTGGAAGAAAGAGGCAGGCGGAATGGCGGAAATCGCGGGAATTCGTCGGCAGTTCATTCGCACCGCGATGGAAGCGCCGTTCCTCCAGCGGGACGAGGAACGCGGCCTTGCGGTGAGCTGGAAGGACGACCGCGACGAGCGCGCCCTGCACAAGCTGATCTCCGCGCATATGCGCCTCGTGATCGCGCTGGCCGGGCGCTTCCGCCACTATGGGTTGCCGATGGCCGATCTCGTCCAAGAGGGCCATGTCGGTCTGATGGAGGCCGCGGCCCGGTTCGAGCCGGAGCGCGAGGTGCGATTCTCGACCTACGCCACCTGGTGGATCCGCGCCTCGATCCAGGACTACATCCTGCGCAACTGGTCGATCGTCCGCGGTGGCACCAGCTCCGCCCAGAAGGCGCTGTTCTTCAACCTGCGGCGCCTGCGCGCCCGGCTGATGCAATCGACCGAGGAGCGTGTCGGCGACGAGATCCACCGTCGCATCGCCACCGCCATCGGCGTGTCGCGCGAGGACGTGGCGCTGATGGACGCCCGGCTCTCCGGTCCCGACATGTCGCTCAACGCCTCGGTCGGCGAGGAAAGCGAAGCTTCGTCCGAGCGCATGGACTTCCTTGTCGACGGTGCGGCCCTGCCCGACGAGACCGTCACAGCCACGGTCGACGGCGAGCGCCGCCACCTTTGGCTGCAGCAGGCTCTCACCGTCCTGTCCGAGCGCGAGTTGCGCATCCTGCGCGAGCGCCGGCTCGCCGAGGACCAGGCCACCCTGGAGGCGCTGGGCCACCGCCTCGGCATCTCCAAGGAGCGCGTCCGCCAGATCGAGAACCGCGCGTTGGAAAAGCTTCGCCGGGCGCTCGCGGATCGCTTTCCGCAAACGACGGGTGGGGCTTACGCGGGCTGAGGTTCGCATCGGCTCAGATAAAAAAGGCTCGACCGGAAGGTCGGGCCTTTTTCGTTTGCCGTAGGCCCATTCACCAAGATGTCGGCTGGCGCCTATCGAGACCGTGGGTGGAGCGATCACCGTGCCCCCCTCGCCCCGCTTGCGGGGAGAGGGGAAGGTGCCCGCTCTACTTCGGTGCCGTCGTCGAACCCGTCGCCTCGGCTGCGCCCGGCTTGATGCTCCACAGCTCGGTCGGCAGGGCCGCCGGCGCGTCCGGCTTGTAGAAGGCCGAATCCTGGATGTGCGAGGTGGTGAACAGGATGGTGCCGTCCGGTGCCTCGGCGAAGGTGTCGGGCCAGCGCAGGCGCGGGTCCTGGACCAGCACCGTCGGCGTCCCGCCCTTGGCCGTGAGGTCGCGCACCTTCACCGCGTTCTCCTCCGGCGCGGTGACGTACATCCGGCCGTCGTGGCGGCTGATGATCAGGCCGTCGGCGGGGCCGTTCTCGCCCACCGTCTCGACCTTGCCCGAGAGGCTCTTGTCGGTGAGCGCACTCGGCACCACCGCGGACGTCAGCCAGCCGGTGAGCGCGTCGGTCGGCAGGCTGTAGAGCGTCTTGCCCTTGATCGCCTGCCAGTAGAGCGTCTTGCCGTCGGGCGAGAGCGCGAGGCCGTCGGCGGCGAACTCGACGCCGCGTCCGTCGGGGCGGCGCAGCGGCTTGCCGTCGTAACTCACCGTCACGCTCTTGTCGGGCATGGTGGTCGGATCGCCGTCGAGGAGGCGGCGCGCCTTGCCGCTGTCGAGGTCGACCACCACCAGGGCGCCGCTCGCGCCGGAATCGGTGAGGTAGGCGGTCTTGCCGTCGGGGGAGAAGCGCACGTCGTTCAGGTAGGAGCCCTGCGGCGCCACCGTCTCGTCGAAGGCGATGGTGCGGGCCGGCTTGTTGGTCTTCAGGTCGATCTCGACGAGCTTCGGCCCGTCCTTGACCACGGCCGCCATCGCTGGCGCCGCCGGATCGAGCACCCAGAGGTTGCCCTTCGGGTCGGCGACGACGCTCTGCACGCAGACCCAATGGTTGCGGGCATCCACCTGGTCCTTCTTGGCGTTGCGCCATCCGTTCCATTCGGCGTCGGGGAACGGCGTCAGCGTGCCGTCCTTCAGCTCCGCGACCGAGACGGCGGTGTCCTCGGTCCAGCGCGGGAAGTTCACGAAGATCCGCCCGTCCTTCGAAACGGTGACGCCGGTCACCTGATGCTCGAAGCTCGCCACCTTGGTCAGACCCGGCGCGGCGTCCTTCTGCGGTGCGGGCATGTCCTGCGCGACGGCGGGGCCGGCAAGCGCGCTTCCGGCGAGCAACGCTCCGCCGAGCAGCAGGCGTGCGCGGAAGCCGGGGCACGCGCCGGCGATCGTCATGGTCATGGTCATGGGGAGCCTTTTTCGGGCGGCGGGAACGCCGCGTCGGCCCGTCAACGCGGCGCCGGCCCGCCAAGGTTCATCGACCGGGCGCCGCAGCTCGGCGCAGGCCGGTTGGATCGGCGCAGGTCGGCTGGCTCGGCGCAAGTCGGCTGGCTCAGCGCAAGTCGGCGCCTGCCGGTCCGGCGGTGGCGGCGAGCGCCCGCGCCATCCGCTCGATCCGCTCGGCGGCCTTCGAGACGCCGTCGGCGACGCGGGCCGACTGGTCGGCCTGCGCCGCGCCCGCGGCGGCCGTTTCCGCCCGCAGGCGTTCGGCCTCGGCTTCCGCCACCGAGAGCCGGCGCTTCAGCTCGGAGACCTCGTCGGCGATGGTCAGCGCCGCCATCACCTGGAGGCGCATGTCGCCGATCTCGCCGAAGGCCTTGCGCATGTCGGCGACCCGCGCGCCGAGGTCGGCGGCGAGCGCGGACAAATGCGCCTCCTCGCCGTCACCGCAGGCCATGCGGTAGCTCTTGCCGTCGATGGTGACGCTGATCTGGGGCATGCGGGCTTCGGAACGGACGCGGGCGGTCGGGTCGACGGAGGATTGGGCGCGCGCCCACCGCCTCCGGTCAAGGGTCCGGGCGGCCGAGCACGCCTTCCACGGTGCCGATCGCCCGCTCCAGCCGGCGGCCGACCGTGTCCGCGGCGGTCTCGACCTGGGCGAGCCGGGCGCTCGCCGCGTCGAGGGCGGCGGCCAGCCGGGCGCGGTCCTCGGCCATGATCGCGCGCTCCGCCTCGACGTCGGCGGGGTTCGCCTCCGCCTCGAGCCGGCGCGCGACGGCGGCCTCGAGCTGCAGCAACGCCGCATCGAGCCTGCGCAGGGCGTCCCCGGCCGAGTCGTGCCCGGCCGAGTCGTGCCCGGCGGAGTCGGGCCCGGCAGCGTCGTCGCCGGGCGGATCGGTCGGGGGGCTGGCGGGCTCGCTCATGGTCGAGGGCAGGTTTCCCCTAAGCCGCAGCGGATTTCCAGCCGATTCCGACCGCACGCCCAGGCAAATCCGCGTCGGGACGATCCCGCCCGGTCAGGCCGTCCGGATTGTCAGGGCTTGCGCGCGCACAGCCACCGCGTGCGCTTTGACAGCCCGAGGCACCATGTTAGAGACCCGTCGCACGCGCAGGGCCTGTCCTCGCGCGCATCCTCTGCCCGGATATCCGACCCGTGCCAGTCCCGAGGCCCTCGCCCGCGTCGTCCGTCTCACGGATGGTCCCCGGCGACCCGTGCCCGGTCCTCGCGTCGGTTCATCCCAGGTTCAATTCGGCGGTTCATAGAGCCGGCCGCAGCACCGGACGGCCGACGCGCCGCCCCGGTATCATCGAGCGGCGCCCGCAAGGTGGCGCCCCATCTCGGGAAGGAGTCACGCCGTGACGGTGAAGGTTGCCATCAACGGGTTCGGGCGCATCGGCCGCAACGTGCTGCGCGCGATCCACGAGGCCGGCCGCAAGGACATCGAGGTCGTGGCGATCAACGACCTGGGGCCGGTCGAGACCAACGCGCACCTGCTGCGCTTCGACTCGATCCACGGCCGGTTCAACGCCAAGGTCGTGGTCGACGGCGACTACATCGTCGTCGACGGCAACCGCATCCGCGTCACCGCCGTGCGCAACCCGGCCGAGCTGCCGCACCGCGAGCTCGGCGTCGACATCGCGCTCGAATGCACCGGCATCTTCACCTCGAAGGACAAGGCCAAGGCCCACCTCGACGCCGGCGCCAAGCGCGTCATCGTCTCGGCCCCCGCCGACGGCGCCGACCTGACGGTGGTCTACGGCGTGAACCACGACCAGCTCACCGCCGACCACCACGTGATCTCGAACGCCTCGTGCACCACGAACTGCCTGGTGCCGGTGGCGAAGGTCCTCAACGACCTCGTCGGGATCGAGCGCGGCTTCATGACCACGATCCACTCCTACACCAACGACCAGCCGTCGCTGGACCAGATGCACAAGGACCTCTATCGGGCCCGCGCCGCCGCGCTCTCGATGATCCCGACCTCGACCGGCGCCGCCAAGGCCGTCGGCCTCGTGCTGCCCGAGTTGAAGGGCAAGCTCGACGGGACCTCGATCCGCGTGCCGACGCCGAACGTCTCGGCGGTCGACCTCGTGTTCACCGCCAAGCGCGCCACCTCCGTCGAGGAGATCAACACGGCGATCGTGGCGGCGGCCGACGGCCCGCTCAAGGGCGTGCTGGCCTACACCGACCAGCCCAACGTCTCGATCGACTTCAACCACGACCCGCACTCCTCGACCTTCCACCTCGACCAGACCAAGGTCATGGACGGCACCTTCGTCCGCATCCTCGCCTGGTACGACAACGAGTGGGGCTTCTCGAACCGCATGGCCGACACGGCCGTGGCGATGGCCAAGCTGATCTAACGCGTTGATCTGATCCGTTCACCCGGCCGGCTCGCGGGCGCCACCCGCGGGCCGGCGGTTTCGCGACCAAGCCCAGCTCCACGAGGCGCCGGGCCGCCTTCCGAACCGCAGACGAGCAAGGGTCCGACACGCATGACCGACGCCCCCAAGACCGCGACCGGACAGGACTTCATCCCGGCGGCGACCACGCATGTGGAGACAGCCCGCGTGGAGGCGAAGCCCGCGATTCCCGGCGCCTCCGTGGCGACGCCGATCGCCGCCAACCAGCTGTTCGACCAGCTCGCCCGGATCGAGGACAAGACCTCGCGCATCGAGGACAAGTACGCCCGCTCCGAGTCTCTGCTGACCCGCGTCGAGGACAAGGTCGAGGGCGCCTCGAACCGCATGAACGAGGCCGCCCGCCAGTCCGACCTCGCCGCGCTCCGCTCCGAGATGCGCGGCCTGACCGAGCGCACGCGGCGCCTGCCCGGCACCGGCGCCCTGGTGCTCACCGCGATCATCACCGCCGTGCTCACCGTGGTGCTGATGGTCGCCGTGCAGCGGCTCAACCTCGACAGCCTGCTGCCGCCGCGCGCGAACGCCACCGCGCCTGCGGCCCAAGCCCCCGCCACGTCGTCCGCCCCCTCGCCCGCGCGCTGACCCGACACCGACAGAGCAGGACCGCATGACCGCCTTCCGCACCCTCGACGATTCCGGCTCGCTGGCGGGCAAGCGCGTCCTGCTCCGCGTCGACCTCAACGTCCCGATGGAGGGCGGCCGCGTCACCGACGCGACCCGGATCGAGCGCGTGGTGCCGACGATCCGCGAGATCGCCGGGCAAGGCGGCAAGGTGGTGCTGCTCGCCCATTTCGGCCGGCCGAAGGGCAAGCGCGATCCCAAGGATTCGCTAGCCCCCGTCGTCGCCACCCTGTCCGACAAGCTTGGCAGCGCGGTCGCCTTCGCCGAGGATTGCGTCGGCCCGGCCGCGTCGGCGGCGATCGCGGCGATTAAGGACGGCGACGTGCTGCTCCTCGAGAACACCCGCTACCATGCCGGCGAGGAGACGAACGACGCGGCCTTCGCCGACGCGCTCGCTGCCAACGGCGACGTCTACGTCAACGAGGCGTTCTCGGCCGCCCACCGGGCGCACGCCTCGACGGAGGGCCTCGCCCACCGCCTGCCGGCCTATGCCGGCCGCCTGATGCAGGCCGAGCTCGACGCCCTGACCAAGGGCCTCGAAGCCCCCGCCCGCCCGGTGATCGCTCTGGTCGGCGGCGCCAAGGTCTCCTCGAAGATCGACCTGCTCGAGAACCTCGTCGCCAAGGTCGACATGCTGGTGATCGGCGGCGGCATGGCCAACACCTTCCTGCACGCGCAGGGCAAGCCCGTCGGCAAGTCGCTGTGCGAGAAGGACCTCGCCGAGACCGCCCTGCGCATCATCGCCGCGGCCGAGGCCGCCAAGTGCCGGATCATCCTGCCGGTCGACGCCGTCGTCGCCTCCGAGTTCAAGGCGAACGCGGCCCACGAGACCGTCTCGGTCGACGCGGTGCCCGAGGGCGGCATGATCCTCGACGCCGGGCCGAAATCCGTCGCCCTGATCGACGCGGCGATCGACGAGGCCGCGACGCTGGTGTGGAACGGCCCGCTCGGCGCCTTCGAGCTGACGCCGTTCGATGCCGCCACCGTCGCCGCCGCCCGGCACGCGGCCGATCGCACGGCGTCTGGCAAGCTCGTCTCGGTCGCCGGCGGCGGCGATACGGTGGCCGCGCTGAACCATGCGGGCGTCTCGGAGACCTTCTCCTACATCTCGACCGCCGGCGGCGCCTTCCTCGAATGGCTGGAGGGCAAGACGCTTCCGGGCGTCGAGGCCCTGCGCGCCAAGAGCTGAGTTTCAACAGCCGACTTTTCCGGCGATTTTCGCGCCGTCCCGCACGATCCATCCGGGCCGCGGCGGCGTTCTCCCCACAGACCCGACCAGACCTAAGACGGAGCACGGACGATGGCGCGGATCACGTTGAGGCAGCTTCTCGATCACGCCGCCGAGTACGGCTACGGCGTGCCG
This sequence comes from Methylobacterium sp. WL12, assembly GCF_008039475.1. Taxonomy (NCBI): domain Bacteria; kingdom Pseudomonadati; phylum Pseudomonadota; class Alphaproteobacteria; order Hyphomicrobiales; family Methylobacteriaceae; genus Methylobacterium; species Methylobacterium sp. WL12. The sequence goes on from NZ_VRUW01000019.1 coordinate 52,201, forward strand.
GCCTTCAACATGAACAACATGGAGCAGGGGCTCGCCATCATGGCGGCCGCCGACGCCACCGATTCCCCGGTGATCCTGCAGGCGAGCAAGGGCGCGCGCGCCTACGCCAACGACATCGTGCTGGCCAAGCTGATCGACGGCCTCGTCGAGATCTATCCGCACATCCCCGTCTGCATGCACCTCGACCACGGCAGCGACGAGGCCACCTGCGCCACCGCGATCCAGTACGGCTTCACCTCGGTGATGATGGACGGGTCGCTGAAGGCCGACGGCAAGACGCCGGCCGACTACGCCTACAACGTCGGCATCACCCACAAGGTCTCGGAGATGGCGCACTGGGCCGGCGTCTCGGGGGAGGGCGAGCTCGGCGTGCTCGGCTCGCTCGAGAGCGGCGAGGGCGAGGCCGAGGACGGCCACGGTTTCGAAGGCACGCTCTCGCACGACCAGCTGCTCACCGACCCGGAAGAAGCGGTGAAGTTCGTGCAGGCGACCAAGGTCGACGCGCTGGCGGTGGCGATGGGCACCAGCCACGGCGCCTACAAGTTCACGCGCCAGCCCGACGGCGACGTGCTCGCGATGAACGTGATCGAGGAGATCCATCGGCGCCTGCCGACGACCCACCTCGTCATGCACGGCTCGTCCTCGGTGCCGCAGGATCTGCAGGACATCATCAACCAGTACGGCGGCCAGATGAAGCCGACCTGGGGCGTGCCGGTGGCCGAGATCCAGCGCGGGATCAAGCACGGCGTGCGCAAGATCAACATCGACACCGACAACCGCATGGCGCTGACCGGCCAGATCCGGAAGGTGCTCGCCGAGAACCCGGCCGAGTTCGATCCGCGCAAGTACCTCAAGCCCGCCATGGAGGCGATGACCAAGCTGTGCAAGCAGCGCTTCGAGGAGTTCGGCACCGCCGGCCAGGGCTCGAAGATCCGCCCGATCTCGGTCTCCGCCATGGCCAAGCGCTACGCCAACGGCTCGCTCGACCCGAAGATCACCGCGAACTGAGGCGGCGCCTTCGATCGGGGCGGTAAGGGAAGGCCCCCCTTCACCGCCCCGACACCGTCATTCCGGGGCGCCGTGAGGCGAGCCAGGAATCCAGAGCCGCCGACGGTGCATTCTCGATCACGGCCTATGGTTCTGGATTCCGGGCTCTGCTGCGCAGCCCCAGAATGACGGGCGCGTACGAGGACGCTCGAGCGAGACTTCGACCTCTCTTTGCCAGGGCCGCAACGCTCCTCTCCGCTTCCCCGACGCCCTCCGCGGCGGTATCAGGGCGCATGACCGACGCACCCCGCCTCACCCTGCTGACGCCGCACCATGTCGGGGCGGAGCATGTCGACGCGCTGGTGCCCGCGCTGGAGCGAGCCTGCGCCGCGGGCGACGTGGCCGCGGTGATCCTGCGCCTGGCACCCGCGGACGAGCGCAGCCTGATCGCCCTGGTGAAACGCGTCGCGCCCGCGGTGCAGGCGGCCGGCGCGGTGCTGGTCGTCGCCGCCCCGGGTTTCGCGGGCGACCTCGTCAGCATCTCGGCGCGGGGCGGGGCGGATGGCATCCACGTCGACAAGCCGGAGGAAGGCACGCTGCAGGAGCTGCGCGGGCGTCTGCGCGACGGCCGCATCCTCGGCGTCGGCGGGATCGAGACCCGGCACGCGGCGATGGATGCGGGCGAGGCCGGCATCGACTACCTGATGTTCGGCGGCCTCTACCCCGACGGCGTCGCCGCCGACGCAGAGGGCGTGCACGAGCGCACCGCGTGGTGGGCCGAAATCTTCGAGACGCCATGCATCGGCGTCGCCTGCACCGAGGCCGAGGTCGCGGCGCTCGCGGCGACCGGCGCCGAGTTCGTCGGGCTGGAGAGCGGGCTGTGGATGGACGACCCCGCAGGCGTCGCCCGCGTGCAGGCCGCGCTCTCGGAGGCGGCCTCGTGAGGCGGCTCGCTTCGAGCACCCTCGCGCTGCTCCTGGCCGGCGGCGGGGCGATGGCGGCGCCCAGCGCGATCGAGCCGACCCGGACGCCGGGCACCGACCCGGTCAAGCCGCCGATGCGAGAGCTGCCGACCCCCTACACCGTCGGCTATTCCGGTGGCGCCCGCCCGCCGCCGACCGACCGCACGCCGGACTTCGCCTACGGCGCCTACCAGCGCGGGCAGTACGTGACCGCGTTCCGCGAGGCGACGAAGCGGATCGAGGCCGACCGCAAGGACGCGGCGGCGATGACGCTGCTCGGCGAGTTGTACAACCAGGGCCTCGGCATCCGCCCCGACCCGGTCAAGGCCGCCGACTGGTACCGCCTCGCGGCGGCGCAGGGCGAGCCCGGCGCGATGTCGTCGCTGGGCCTGATGTCCCTCGACGGCCGCGGCGTTCCCAAGGACCCGAAGGCCGGCCGGCGCTGGCTCGAGCAGGCGGCCGAGCACGGCTCGCCGACGGCGGCCTACAACCTCGCCTTGCTGCTGCTCGCCAGCGGCACCGAGGCCGACCAGACCCGCGCGGCGGCGATGTTCCGCAAGGCGTCGGACGGCGAGATCGGCCCGGCCCAGCACGATCTCGGCGTCCTCTACCTGCAGGGCCGCGGTGTCCCGCAGGACGCGACCAAGGCGGCGGAGCTGTTCCGGCGGGCGGCCGACAACGGCGACCTCGCCGGCGAGGTCGAGTTCGCGATCCTGCTGTTCAACGGCAAGGGCCTGCCGAAGGACGAGGGCCGCGCCGCCCGCTACTTCCTGCACGCGGCGTCCCGCGGCAACGCCATCGCGCAGAACCGCGTCGCCCGGCTCTACGCCACCGGGCGCGGCGTGCCCAAGAACATGGTCGAGGCCGCGGCCTGGAACCTCACCGCGGCCGGCCAGGGCCTGTCTGACGCCTGGCTCGACCAGACGCTTGTCGGCCTCACCGCCGACGAGCGCACCCGCGCCGAGCGGCTGGCGGAGGAGCGGTCCGAGGCGCGCTGAGCGCGGTCGCTCAGAGCCCGTTCCACGACCGATCCCACTCACCACCTCATCCTGAGGCGCTTTCGCGAGGCGGAAGCCTCGAAGGAGGCCTCCAGGGATAGCGCGATCTCTGGAGGCCTCCTTCGAGGCCGCTGACGCGGCACCTCAAGATGAGGTGGTGGGTTGGGAAAAGGGAGGAACCCTTGTCACCGATCGTGGTCAGACCCGCGCTTAAAGCTTGCAGGCGCCGTCGAGCGCAGCGTTCTCGGCCGCCGTGAACAGGCGTGAGCGGATGTGGAAGCGCTTCTCGCGGCCGTTCTCCAGGGAGAACATGCCGCCGCGTCCGGGCACCACGTCGAGCAGGATGTGGGTGTGCTTCCAGACCGCGAACTGCGAGCGGCTGATGAAGAAGTCCGCGCCCCCGACCTGGCCGAGATGCACGTCGCCGTCGCCGGTGATGAAGTCGCCCACCGGGTAGCACATCGGCGAAGAGCCGTCGCAGCAGCCGCCCGACTGGTGGAACATCACCGGGCCGTGCTCGGCACGAAGCTCGGCGATGAGCTCCAGGGCGGCCGGGGTCGCGGTGACCCGCAGCGGCGTCCCGTCGACGCCGGCCTGCTCGGCGGTGGTGGCGCTCGTCGCCGTGTCCGTCATGTCCGCTCCCATCCGCACCCCTTCCCGATCCCATGTGGTTCGCGCGGCGCCGAAATGCAGTGGTGGGCGCCAGCGAAAACGCCCCGGCCGCGAGGGCCGGGGCGAAGTCGTCTCGAAGTCGAAAGCGCCAGCCCGTGGGCCGGAGCCAGGCCGGCCTAGAAGAAGCCGAGCTTCTTGGCCGAGTAGCTCACCAGCATGTTCTTGGTCTGCTGGTAGTGGTCGAGCATCATGCGATGGTTCTCGCGGCCGATGCCGGACTGCTTGTAGCCGCCGAAGGCCGCGTGCGCCGGGTAGGCGTGGTAGCAATTGGTCCAGACGCGGCCGGCCTGGATCGAGCGGCCGAAGCGGTAGGCGCGGGTGCCGTCGCGGGTCCACACGCCGGCCCCTAAGCCGTAGAGCGTGTCGTTGGCGATACTGAGCGCGTCGGCGTCGTCCTTGAAGGTCGTCACCGAGAGCACCGGCCCGAAGATCTCCTCCTGGAAGATCCGCATCTTGTTGTGGCCCTGGAGCACCGTCGGCTGCACGTAGAAGCCGTCGGCGAACTCGCCGTCCTTCACGTTGCGCGCGCCGCCGGTGAGCACCTTGGCGCCCTCCTGCCGGCCGATGTCGATGTAGGAGAGGATCTTCTCCATCTGCTCGGACGAGGCCTGCGCGCCGATCATGGTCGCGGGATCGAGCGGCGAGCCCTGCGTGATCGCCTCGACGCGCTTGACCGCGCGCTCCATGAACCGGTCGTAGATCGACTCGTGCACCAGCGCGCGGCTCGGGCAGGTGCAGACCTCGCCCTGGTTGAGGGCGAACATGGTGAAGCCTTCGAGCGCCTTGTCGAAGAAGTCGTCGTCCTCGTTGGCCACGTCCGCGAAGAAGATGTTCGGCGACTTGCCGCCGAGCTCCAGCGTCACCGGGATCAGGTTCTGCGAGGCGTACTGCATGATCAGCCGGCCCGTCGTCGTCTCGCCGGTGAAGGCGATCTTGGCGATGCGGGGCGAGGAGGCCAGCGGCTTGCCGCATTCCAGGCCGAAGCCGTTGACGACGTTGAGCGTGCCCGGCGGCAGCAGGTCGGCGATCAGCTCCATCACCACGAGGATCGAGGCGGGGGTCTGCTCGGCGGGCTTGAGGACGATGCAGTTGCCGGCGGCGAGCGCCGGGGCGACCTTCCACACCGCCATCAGGATCGGGAAGTTCCACGGGATGATCTGCCCGACGACGCCGAGCGGCTCGTGGAAGTGGTAGGCCACCGTGTCGTGGTCGATCTCGGAGATGCCGCCTTCCTGGGCGCGGATGCAGCCGGCGAAGTAGCGGAAGTGGTCGATGGCGAGCGGGATGTCGGCGTTCACCGTTTCGCGGATCGGCTTGCCGTTGTCCCAGGTCTCGGCGAGCGCGATCAGGTCGAGGTTCTCCTCCATCCGGTCTGCGATCTTGTTGAGGATGCGGGCGCGCTCGCCGGCCGACGTGCGGCCCCAGGCGTCCTTGGCGGCGTGGGCGGCGTCGAGCGCCTTCTCCACGTCCTGCGCGTCCGAGCGGGCGACCTCGCAGATGACGCGGCCGGTGATCGGCGAGGTGTTCTCGAAGTAACGGCCGTTCGCCGGCGCCACCCACTGCCCGCCGATGAAGTTGTCGTAGCGGGCCGAGAACGGCGACTTGGTCTTGGCGTCGGCCAGGAATTCCGGCTTGTTCATGGTGCTGATCCTCCGTGCGGCTCCGGCATGGCGTGCCGGCTCTTTTTCGGACTTTTCGCGTTCCGGCCACAGCCAAGGACAGTCGAGCGGCGATGGCAAGCCGGACTTTTGGCCAAAGGCGGGTGCGAACGCCGCGTGCACGGTAGCCCCATCCGGGGGTGATGGCGACCGAAACGGCGCGGCTTCAGGTCGCCTTCCGCGCCTTGCGGGTCGCAGCCGCCTTCTTGGCGGAGGCCGAGCGCTGCTCCGGCGTGCGCGCGGCCGAGGCCTTTCCGCCTTTCTCGCCACCCTTCTCGCCGCCCGCATGCGCGGCCGGGTGGTCGGTGGCCTTGCCGCGGCCCGAGCCGCCGGGCTTCTTGCCGCCGCCGTCGTCCTTGTTGACGGTCGCCCAGGCGCGAGCTTCGGCCTGCTCCTCGGGCACGCCGCGCTTTTCATAGGATTGCGCGATGTGCTCGGCCTTGCGGACCTGCTTGTCGGTGTACTTGCTCTTGTCACCCTGGGGCATGGCGAAACCTCGTGCGGTGCGGCGAACGGCGCCTCAGCCGGTTCCGGTCGGCCCGTCGAGGACCGCGCGCACGCGGCGGATCAGGTCGGTCCGGCGGTAGGGCTTGTTCAACACGTCGAACTCGGATCCCCCGACGTCGGTTCGCTCCAGGCTCGCCTCGGCGTAGCCGGTGGTGAGCAGCACCTTGAGGCGCGGCTGCCGGCGGCGCGCCTCGCGGGCGAGCATCACCCCGTTCATGCCGCCCGGCATGATCAGGTCGGTGAAGATCATGTCGATGCGGTCGTTGCCGTCGAGGATCTCGAGCGCTTCGCGCCCGTTCCCGGCCATCAGCGTGACGTAGCCGAAGTCGCGCAGGATCGTGCGGGCGAGCTCGGCCACGTCCTCGCGGTCGTCGACGATCAGGATGGTCTCGGTGCCCTGGCGCTCGGTGGTGCGGGCGGGCGGCTTGGGCGCCTCCTTCACCCCGGTCTCGGTCACCGGGAAGGACAGGCGCACGGTGGTGCCCTCCCCCAAAACCGATTCGATCTTCGCGGCTCCGCCCGATTGCTTGGCGAAGCCGTAGACCATCGAGAGGCCGAGGCCGGTGCCCTTGCCCTCCTCCTTGGTGGTGAAGAACGGGTCCATCACGCGGGTCAGCACCGAGGGCGGCATGCCGGTGCCGCCGTCGGTGATCGAGACCTGGACGTAGCGCCCGGCGCGCAGGGGGCCGGTCCCGGTGATCTCGCGCTCGGATACGTCGAGGTTCTCGGTGACGACCCGGATCGGCCCGCCCTCCGGCATCGCGTCGCGGGCGTTGATCATCACGTTGAGCAGCGCGACCTCGGCCTGGGTCGGGTCGACGCGGCAGTTCCACAGGTCCGGCGCCAGGTCGTAGGCGACGGTGACGGCGTCGCCGACGGAGCGGGCGACCATGTCGCGCATTCCCCCGATCAGGGCGTTGAGGTTGACCGCGCGGCCCTCCAGCCGCTGCTTGCGCGAGAAGGCGAGGAGCTGCTGCGTCAGGGTCGTGGCGCGCTGCGCGGCCTGCCGGATGTTGTCGGCGGCGCGCCCCAGCCGGGCCTTGTCGGCGTCGGGCTTCTCCAACCCGGCGCTGAGGATGTCGACGTAGCCGACGATGACCTGGAGCAGGTTGTTGAAGTCGTGCGCGATGCCGCCGGTGAGTTGGCCCAGCGCCTCCATCTTCTGCGCCTGGCCTAAAGCCTCCTCGGCGTCGCGCCGGCGCGACACGTCGAGCTGCGAGGCGAAGAAGTACAGCAGCTCGCCGTTGGTGTCGTAGAGCGGGGAGACGAACAGCGCGTTCCAGAAGGTCGAGCCGTCCTTGCGGTAGTTCAGGATCTCGGTGCTGTACTCGCGCCGCTCGTCGATCGCCGCCCGGACCTGCGCCACCGCCTCGCGGTCCGTCTCCGCCCCCTGCAGGAAGCGGCAGTTGCGGCCGATGATCTCCTCCTGGCCGTAGCCGGACATCGCCAGGAAGGCGTTGTTGGCGAAGATGATCGGGTTGTCGGGCTGGCGCGGATCGGTGACCGTCATCGGCATGCGGGTCGTCTCGACGGCCGCGAAGAAGATCTCGTTGCGCGGGTCGGACATGGCGGTGGCGGACCCGGCGCCGACGCGGGTGGTGCGGCCGGTCGGCGGGGTCTCGGGCGTCTGGGTCATGTCGGGGCGGTCTCGTCCGTCGGCATCGGTCTCGCGACTCCGTGATGGTGCGGCTGGGCGGGTAACACGGCGGCGTTGCCCCTGTTCGGACAGCCTCCGAGCCGACGTCATCGCGACAACGCGAAGGGGCGACCGTGCGATCCAGGTTTTCTAGCGGGAGTCCAAACTCGATCGAAGGCGAATTGTCGCCCGAACCGGCGATCCGGCCGCCGCCGTCACTGTTCAGCTTGCCTCGGGATGGATAGGGATTGATCTCGACGCCGCGCCTTCCCGAATCGGGAAGTCCCCGTGCGTCCTACGTCGGCGAGCAGCAGTCTTGACGACTGCAACCTGAGATTATCCGGGCCCATGTCCGACATCGACGTGGTGTTCATCGCGCCCGATCCTTCGGCCGGTCACGGCCTCCGGTCGGCCCGTCGCACGATCGTCTTCGCGCCCGGCGAGCCGGTGCCGCGGGTCGGCGAGTGCGTGATCCTCGGGTTCGACGCCGAGGCGTCGCGCTGGCTGGTGCACGACGTCGCCCACATCTTCGAGCACGACGCCCACGGCATCGCGATCAAGCTCGCCCTGCCGGCGGAGGGCTGACGCCGCCCCGGACTACTCCGCCGCCTGCGGCAGGGTGGCAACGGGCGTCGCCGCCGTCCGCGCCGGCTCGACGCCGGGCGCACGCGACACGGCGACGGCGTTCTCGATCGCGTCGTTCAGGGTGGTGACGAGGACGTCGGCGGAGGTCGCCCGGCGCAGGCGGTCGAGGGTGGCCGGGTCGCGCTCGCCCCAGAACCCGACGAGGACGCGCACGCCCGGCACCGCGGCGCGGGCCTGCCGGACGGTGAAGCGGATCTGCGACAGGCTCACCGGCTCGAGATAGGAGAAGCAGATCATCGCGAGGCTGGCCGCGTCCTTCGGCCGGGCGCCGCCGCGGATCGCCGACATGGCCATCACTTCGGAGCGCAATCCGTGGCGGTCGAGGGTCTGGCTCAGCATCAGCGTCGCCGCCTCGTCGAAGGGGCCGCGGCTGGAGACGCAGAGCACCGGCACCGCGCCGCGCCAGGCCGGCGCGAGGTCGGCGGGCTTGAGCACCACGGCGGCGACCTTACGGTCCGGCCCCGCCGCGGCGACGGCGGCGGCGGCTTCGGAGCTCCCAGTCCGCGCCTTTCCCTTGCGCGGGCGCAGGGCCACCGGCGTCGTCCCGAGGCGGGCGACCACGGTGCGAATCGCGGCGCCGACCTCGCCCTGGCGCGCACGGTCGAGGGTGCCGCGGGACAGGTCGTCCTGCGCCAGCCGCAAGCCGGCCAGAACGACCTCGTCGTAGTAGGTGACGAGCGCGCGCTCCTTCAGGAACTGCCGGCCCTGGTCGATCGCCTCCGCCGGGTCGTTGGCAAGCATGCGCTGGTAGAAGATCTCGGGCGGGTCGAGGGCCGGCTGGTCGCCGAGCAGCACGTCGAGATACCAGAGCCTGTCGACGTGGCGGCCGAGCACGACGAGGCAGACCGTGAGCGGGGTGGCCAGCACGAGGCCGATCGGCCCCCACAGGAACGTCCAGATCGTCGCCGAGAGGATGACCGCGATCGGCGAGAGCCCGGTGGAGTGCCCGTAGAGCAGCGGCTCGATCACGTGGCCGGCGATCGGCTCGACCACGAGGAACAGCGCCGCCGTGGCGATCACCATGCTCCAGCCCGGATCGACGGAGGCCGCCAGCACCAGCGGCAGCAGGGCGCTGATCGCGGCGCCGATATAGGGCACGAAGCGCAGGATCGCCGCGAGCACGCCGAACAGGGTCGGGCTCGGTACACCGATCCACCACAGCCCGACGCCGATCACCACGCCGAAGGCCACGTTGAGGGCGAGCTGCGCCAGGAAGAACCGGCTGAGGCGGCGCGCCGCGTCGTCGATGGCCGCGGTGGTGCGGCGCAGGTCGCCCGAGCCGCCGGCCAGCCGGATCATCCGGTTCCGCAGGTCCTCGCGCTGGAGCAGGATGAAGATCGTGAAGATCAGGATCAGGCCGGTGGTGGCCAGCGGGTGCAGGATCGGCCCGGCGAAGGTCTGGAGGTTCTCGACGAGGCCGGCCCGCGCCGCGCGGATCTCCACGGTGAGCGGATGCCCGGTCGAGCCCGGATCGCCCTTCAGCTCCGGCGGCGGCGGCGGCGACAGCGTCGCGCTCAGGTCCTGGAACACGTCGACGATGCGCGACAGCGTGCCGGTGTCGGCGGTGGCGCCGCGCAGGGACTTGATCTTGTCCTGCATCACCAGGGAGTAGCGCGGCAGGTCGGAGACGAGCTGCCCGCCCTCGCGCACGATCAGGCTGCCGATCCCGAACAGTGCTCCGAACACCACGACGACCACCAGCAGCACCGCCGGCACCCGCGGCATGCGGATGTGCCCGAGCAGGCGCACCGCCGGCACGAGGACGAAGCTCAGCAGGATCGCCAGCGTCACCGGCACGAGGATGTCGCGTCCGAAATACAGCGCGGCCATCACCGCGAGGACGAGCAGCAGCGAGGCCAGGGCGACGAAGACCGGCAGGCCGTTCTTCAGGCGCTGCGCGGTGACGGGGTCGTCGCTCATGGATTACGCTCCGGTTACGCCTGTGTTCGACCGCTCGAGCGTTCCCCCATCGACGCCCCTTATCCTTAGGTGCCCGCGGCAGCGGGCTGCGAAGGAGCCCTCCAGGACCCGCCGAGACCGCGGGAGGGCTCTTTCGAGGCCCGCTGAGCTGCGGTACCTCAGGATGAGGTGGAAGGGAGGAGAACCGCCCTAGCCCGCCGTCGCGGTCTCGCCCAAGGCCGCGCTGATCTGGCTGAGCAGCTTCGAGAAGTCGACGGGCTTGGGGTGGTAGTCGTCGCAGCCGGCCTGGATCGCCTTGTCGCGATCGCCCGACATGGCGTGGGCGGTGAGCGCGATGATCGGGATGCCGCGGGTGTCGCTGCCGGACTTCAGCGCGCGGGCCGCCGACCAGCCGTCGAGGATCGGCAGGTTCATGTCGAGGAGGATCACGTCGGGGCGGCCCGAGCGCGCCTGCTGCACGCCGGCCTCGCCGTCATGAGCCAGGATCACCTCGTACCCGCGACGCTTGAGCCGGCGGGACAGGAAATCCCAGATCTCCTCGTGATCTTCGACCAGCAGAATCTTGGGCATGGATGTTGGGTCCCCGACACACGGCCGCCCGACGCGTCGCCGCCGCGCATCGATTCTTCAACGCGCGGCGGCCCACGATCGTCCGATTTTTTGTATTCAAACCCTCGTGGCAGATCATCTGCTCGAGGGGAAGGCGCCGCGTTCAGCGATCTTCGTCGTTGAGGTGGAAATGGACCTCTTGGATGTTGGCCCGCTCGAAGGCCTGCATCACGTGCTGGTAGGAGCGCTCCATCTCCGTCACCGCGTCGCCGGGGGTGTCGTCGGGCTTGAGGACGAACATCAGCATCGAGCGCCCGGTCACGTCGTAGCGCTCGCCGGACGTGAAGCTCGCGACCTCCTGGCTGTCGGGCAGGTTGGTGTCGAGCAGGCGCGTCCAGGCCGATCCGCCGACCGACTCGGGCAGGGTGAACTGCACGAGGTCGTGGTAGGCGTTGTACATGATCAGCAAGGTGGCATCGCCGCCGCGCCGGTGCACGCCCGACGCCTGGGCGCGCCCGTCGAGCAGCACCGCTAGGGAGCGGGCGCCGCCGTCGGTCCAGTTCTCAGATCCCATCTCGTGCCCGTCCGGGCGCAGCCACGTCACGTCCTTGACGCCGAACTCCTCGTCGTACTGCCCGGTCAGGTAGCGGCCGCGGCTGAGGATCGGCAGGGCGTTGCGCAGCAGGATCAGGCGCTGGGTGAACTCGGCGAGGTCGCGCTCCTCGGCGCCGATCGCCCCCCAGTCGATCCACGAGACCTCGTTGTCCTGGCAGTAGGCGTTGTTGTTGCCCTGCTGGGTGCGCGCGAACTCGTCGCCGGCCAGCAGCATCGGCGTGCCGTGCGACAGGAACAGGGTCGCGAGCATGTTGCGCATCTGGCGCAGGCGCACGGCGCGGATCGCCGGGTCGTCGGTCGGGCCCTCGACGCCGTAATTGTACGACAGGTTGTGCGAGTGGCCGTCACGGTTGTTTTCGCCGTTCGCCTCGTTGTGCTTGTCGTTGTAGGCGACGGTGTCGTGCAGGGTGAAGCCGTCATGCGCGGTGAGGAAGTTCACCGAGGCCCACGGCTTACGCCCGCGCTTGTTGAACTTGTCGGCCGAGCCGGTGATGCGGTTGGCCAGATCCGGCAGCAGGCCCTCGTCGCCCTTCCAATAGCCGCGCACGTCGTCGCGGAACCGGTCGTTCCACTCGGCCCAGCCGGGCGGGAAGCCGCCGACCTGGTAGCCGCCCGGGCCGCAATCCCACGGCTCGGCGATGAGCTTCACGTCGTTCAGCACCGGGTCCTGGCGGCAGGCGTCGAGGAAGCCGCCGCCCTCGTCGAAGCCGTGCGGCTCGCGCCCGAGGATGGTGGCGAGGTCGAAGCGGAAGCCGTCGACGCGCATCTCGGTCGCCCAGTAGCGCAGGGAGTCCATGACGAGCTGCAGCACGCGGGGATGCGAGAGGTTGAAGGTGTTCCCGGTGCCGGTGTCGTTGATGTAGTAGCGCTCCTGCCCCGGCAGCAGCCGGTAGTAGGAGGCGTTGTCGATCCCCTTGAACGACAGGGTCGGACCCTTCTCGTTGCCCTCGGCGGTGTGGTTGTAGACCACGTCGAGGATCACCTCGAGGCCGGCGCCGTGCAGGCGGGCGACCATCTCCTTGAACTCCGAGAAGGCGAAGTCCGGCACCGCCGCGTAGCGACGGGCGGGGGTGAAGAACGAGATCGTGTTGTAGCCCCAGTAATTGACGAGGTTCTTTTCCTGCAGGTAGTCGTCCTGCACGAAGGCGTGGACCGGCAGCAGTTCCACCGCGGTCACGCCGAGGCTCTTGATGTAGTCGAGCACGTCGGGGTTGCCGAGGCCGGCATAGGTGCCGCGCAGGCGCTCGGGCACCCGCGGATGGTTCTTGGTCAGGCCCTTCACGTGGGCCTCGTAGACGATGGTCTTCTCCCACGGGACGTTCGGCTTGCGGTAAGCGCCCCAGGTGAAGGCCGGGTCGATGACCTGGCTGCGGCGGGTGAACGGCGCGCTGTCGCGCTCGTCGAAGGTCAGGTCGTCGCCGGTCTCCATCTGGTAGCCGAACAGGGCCGGGTTCCAGGTGATCGAGCCGACGAGCCCCTTGGCGTAGGGGTCGATCAGCAGCTTGTTGTGGTTGAAGCGGTGCCCGGCCTTCGGCTCGTAGGGGCCGTGGACGCGGTAACCGTAGATCGTGCCGGGCCGCGCGTCGGGCAGGTAACCGTGCCAGACCTCGTCGGTGTATTCAGGGAGCGCGATCCGCTCGATCTCCTTCTCGCCGGACTCGTCGAACAGGCAGAGCTCGACCTTGGTCGCGTGGGCGGAGAAGACGGCGAAGTTCACGCCGAGGCCGTCCCAGGTGGCGCCGCGGGGATAGGGCTTGCCTTCCTGGATGCGCGAACGAACGGGGCGGGTCGAGACTACGTTTCGAATTGGGTCGGCCATGTTCACTCCGTCGGCCGGGGCCGCATCACGACGACCGCCGCCTGACGTTCGGCGACGGGGCCCCCGGGCCGTTTTGTGAACGTGCGGCCGACGGCGAAGCTCCCGGGCGCCGGAAATTTTTGCAGCGCAGCGACACGAGCCCGCGATCCGGGCGGAACCCGTTCCGGCACCTGCGATTTTTGCGCGAGCTGGGTTCTTCCACCGCCCCGTGCGGCGCGCCATAGTAAGGGCTCGCCCCGGGCACGGCCCGGCATTCGCGGCCCATCGCGGCGCCAATCGAGCGCGTCGCGCCTTCCGGAGCAGACCGCATGAGCGTCGAGGCAACGAACGACGAAGGCCCCGATCACGCCTCCGGGCTGCAGATCGTGGCCGACCGCCACGGCGTCGGCCTCGACGCGGTACGCCACCTGTTGCGGGCGCTGGAGGCCGGCAACGGCACGATGGCGCAGTTCGACCACCCGGAACTCGGCGGCATGGGCCAGTGGTTCTCCGGCGGCATGGTCATGGTCGGACGGATGTTCGACGCCGAGCGGAAGGCCCGCGTCGCCGGCCTCTGCGCCGAGCTTGCCGGCGCGCTGCCCGCCGCCGGCTGGAGCGGCCAGGGATGGAACGCAGGCGAGCGCGGCGGCGGCGAATGGTGGCCGGCGGGCCTCGGCCGGCCGTCGAGCGCCGGCGCCCAGGACGGGCTGCGCTACGCCTACTTCCCCGAGGCAAGGCGGCTGGCGATCGAGTCCGATTCCGGCGTCGCGCTCTACGACACCGGCGAGCACCGGATCTCGGGCGTCTCTCAGTCGAACGGCGCCCTGCGCTTCACGGGACCGCAGGGGAGCATCGGCCTCGACACCCTGCGCCGCCTCGCCCCCGACGCGACCGAGCCCGCACGCGCCGCCGCCTCTACCCC